>DATFUK010000001.1:0-6186 GCA_035260865.1 Candidatus Methylomirabilota bacterium
GCCAATGACCAGGCGGTGCCGGCTGATCTGTTCGTGCGTCTCCGGTGATTCGAAGACGCTCGCGAAGACCTCGACGCTCATGTCGATGCCCGCGGTCAAGCTCGTCGTCTGCCAGATCTCGAACAGCCTCTTCTGGGCCGCGGTGACCGCCCGGGTGTGCCGGACCACCCGCGCGAGCATGCGCGTGGTCTCCGCGACGAGGTCATCGGCCGGGACCACCGCGTTCAGGAATCCATACCGGGCGAGCTCCTCGACGGGATAGTTGTCGCCGGTGAGGATCACCTCCTTGGCCTTCGCCAGGCCGATGTGCTGTTGAAGGAGCGCGATGTCGCACACCGACGGCACCCCCACCTTGATCTCCGGGAGCCCGAACGTGGCGTGCGGCACGGCGATACGGATGTCCGAGACCAACGCGAGCCCCAGCCCGGTGCCAAGGCAGTGTCCGTTGATCGCGGCGATGGTCGGGAAGGGGGCGGTCCGAACCGCGGCCAGCAGTCTTCGGTTCTTGACGATGAATTCCCGCGCGCGCTCCGGCGTGAGGTCCGAGAACGCCTGCAGATGCATCCCGGCGGAGAACGCCCTCGTCCCCGCCCCGGTGAGGACGGCGGCGCGCGGGCGATCGCCCGCCTCTTCGAAGATCTCGGCCAGGCGGTCCAGATCGGCGAGGGTGAAGGCATTGCTCGCCTCCGGCCGATTGAAGGTGATCCACCAGACGCCCTCCGCTTCGCGCAGATCGACCGCGGGCTCGCTCAAAGCACGGTTGGCCATCGAGACGTCTCTTTCTCGTGCCGCCGGTCGCCGCCGCGGTTCGACGGCGATGCGAGGCTCAGCTAGCGGGTGGAATGATCGGGTCCCAGGAGCGAGCGTACCACCGGTACCTGGGACCCGGCACCCAGAGCGTGGAATCTAGGTCACCGGCCTCCGACCACCCCGCGAATGTCGAGATCGTCGAACGCGGTAATCGAATCGGCCTTGGTCCATAGCCCCACCTTGCCCAAGGCAAGCCTGGAGTGGCGCTTGTCGAGGTGCGCCGCACCGTCGAGCCACGCCTGGAGACGATCGCCGACGGCCAGCAGACGGATGGTGTGCCATCCCCCCAGGACCGGGGGCGTGGTTTCCGAGCTTGCGATCTGAGACCGCCCGCGGTCGTAGTAGTAGAGACGGAAGTTGTTCTCGAGAGCGTTCGCCCGGACGACATAGTAGCGGCCTTCGGTGAAGCGGAAGACGATCCCCCCCGAGGCGTCCTCCTTTCCCGCGATCGGCTTGAACTTCACCGATACGTCCACATCCGAGTACGGCCCGAAGGGCGCCACGATGACGTTGAATTGGTTCGCGGTCGCCCGCTGAGTCAGGACTCTTCGGCCGCTCGGGGCGCCCGGCATGTCCTCGACGGCCCACTGTCCGTGGACGGTGGTCCAGCCCTCGATGCCCTTGGACTCGAAGTCGACCCTCTCCGCGGCGGCATCGCTGGGCAACGTTGGCCCGGCGGCCGCCGCGCGGGCGGCGGGCCGCGCGGCCATTCCACCGGCCCCTAGCATTGCCGCCGCCCCCAGCCACACGCGGCGAGACATGCCCCAGCGCGGCTCGGGAGTCATTTCTGGCTGTTGGTCTGTTCGAGCGCGGTCTTCAGGCCTTGCGCCAGCGTGGTCGCGTCATCGGCACTCCAGAAGTGCATGTAGAACAGCCTGGGCGAGTCCATGAGCCCATGATTGTGGATGGCGGTGACTTCGATGCCATGCTGGCGAAGAGCTCGGGCCACCCCATTCACTTCCCGGTCGGTGAGCACGAAGTCGCCGGTGATGGCGGCCTTGCCATCGCCGATGGGCTGGAAGTTCAGCACGGTCACCACGCCCATCGCGGGCAAGAGCGGCACGCCCATCTCGGTGATGGCCTCGGCGCGCGGGACCGTGACCTGGAAGACGCCACCGCCGATGTCACGGCCAGCCCGGCCGAGTGCCTGCTCGATCCGTTTCGTGTTCAGGGTGGGCCCCCCGGCGGGAGCCGGCCCGGATGGAGCACCCCCGAGTGGGGTCGCACTGGACGCGAGCGCTTGCCGTAGCGCCTTGGCGAGCTGCACGGCATCGCCGCGACCTTCATAGTGCATGTACATCACATGAGGGGACATCTCGTTGAGATGGTTGTGGACGGCGGTGACCTCGAGGCCACCGGCGAAGAGCCCGGACATGACGGCAGGGATCTCCTGGTCGAGGAGGACGAGATCGCCCATCACCATGACGTCGTCGCCGACTTGCTTGAACGCGGCATATGAGCCGAGAGCGAAGCCCGCCTTCACGGGTACGCCCTTGACGGTGACCGCGAGATCCGTGCGGGGCATCCCGATGCGGAATACGTCTCCGGGCATGAGCCGGCCCGACCGGCCCAGCGCCTGTTCCACCGCATTCCAGTTCGGTTCGGCGGCTGGCGCGGAGAGCGCCGTGTATGCCACGAGGGCGGCCGCGACCAGAGGGATCGCGAGGGGGAGGTTCATCGTTCGCATGGCTGGACTCCTTTCTTCACATACTACGACTACGTCTCCTGGTAGACCGCGGCGCGATGACTTTCCGGCAAGAACGCGCAAACCATGTTGCGGCGGCCGTCGAACGAGAAGGTGTGGGCGCCTCTTTCGGTGGTGATGGTCTCGTGACGGCGGAGGGGGGCGGTGCCGAACACCTCGATGACGCCCGGGTCGCCGGTCGCGACGTAGAGGCGACTCATCGCCGGATTGAAGAACACGACGTCCGGGACGCCCGCCAAGGCCTCGGTGCCGAGCACCCGGCCACTATCCGCGTCGACGTCGGCGAGCACCGCCGCATCGCACGCGCAGAACAGCCGGCGATTGCCGACGTCGAGGTCGAGCCCGTGCGGACCGGCATACGGCAGGGGAACGGTGCGCCGAATCCGAGCCGGGTCGCCCGACTCGACGACGAGCATTTGTGGCGGGTCGGCGATGTTGACATGGAAGGCGTCGGCGCCCGGATCGTAGACCGCCCACCGGGTGCGGCCGGGGACCTCGATGTCGGCCACCCGCCGGCCGGTTCCGAGATCGAGAATCGAGACGGTGCAGGAGCGGGGGATCGCCGGGTCTCCCACGTGCGCGACCAGGAGCCGCCTCCGTCCCGGGTCATACGCGAGGCCGTTGGGGCGCACGCCGACCTCGATCTTCTCGACGACGGGCCGCGTCGCGGCCGGGAACATGCCGACCGTGTTCTCGCCCCGGTTCGAGGTGTAGACGGTGTCGACGTCCGGGGCCACGAAGGCGCCCGCCACCGCCGGCAGGCCGGGAATGGACTCGACGTACTTCTGGGCCTCGATGTCGATGACGTCGACCGCGTCGTTCGCGGTGTGGGCCACGTAGATCCGGCCCATGGATTCGTGGACCGCGGCATGGTCGAACCCGCCGGAGCCGGCATGGTCCGGCAGCTCGATGAAGCCGAGATGGCGCAGGGGCATGTCAGCGACCGCCGGCCAATTCGGCGACCAGGTGCCCGACCCGCTCGACGATCCGTGTTCGAGCCGCCTCGTAGCCATCGCTGACCGCCGGCACCTCCCAGTGGTCCACGACCTGCCCCGGGCGCGGGGCGATGTCACACCCGAAGCTGACGACGCGCGACGCGGTCTTGAGGTCGAAGAGGGTCACCGGGCGTGGGCGAGCGGGGGCGGCGGCGAGGCCGTCGCCGGCGAGGCCCTTCACGGCACCCGGCGCCAGGTCCGGCTCCGGCTCCGTCCCGGCCGCCACGGCGCCCATGGGTAGCCCGCGGGCCGCGGCCAGGCGCCGGAAGTGGGCGGCGGCGATCACGCTCTTGGCCGCCCCGTGCAGGCAGACGAAGAGGACGCGGGACTGCAGCGGGATCGGGGCGGCCTGCATGCGCGAGAACTCGTAGAGCGCGTCGTACATCGGGAACTGACGCGCCATGTTGTCGAAGTCGTCGCGACTGATCGCCTGGAATCCGGTCGCCGCCGCGTACAGCCCGGCCGACTCCGGGGTGAGGGCGCGATCGTCGGTGTCCGCCCCGCGGACGACGGCGGCCAGCGCCACGAGGGCCGGGTCCGCCAGCTCGTAGCGATCGATGAAGGCATCGAACGAGCACTGGGGGCCGTGGTGGCCCAGCTCCACGTCCGGGATGTCGTAGGGGATGGCCTGCTCCCGCCGGCCCGCCTCGAGGACTTCCCGGGCGGGCACGAACAAGAACTCGGGTTTCGGGTCGATGAAGCGGGTGATCAGCCAGGGACAGGCGATGCGATCGACCCGCGCGCGTTCACGTGTGATCCATTTCATGATGGCTCCTCCTAGCGAAGAGAGACGATGATGATGCCGGCGAGGGCGCCGGCCGCGATGAGGATGGGCTCCGGAACCTTGAACCGCCACGCGATCGCGAGGGCGCCGGCCGCGATGAGCAGCGTGGGCACGTCGACGACCGCGCGGCGCGCCAGCACGAAGCAGGCACCCGCGATCGTTCCGGAGGCGGCCGCGGTGACGCCGGCCACGAACCCCTTCACCCTGGGATTCTCGCTGATCCGATCGAACCACCGGAACGGGATGACGACGAACAGGTACACCGGCAGGAAGACCCCGATGGCGGCGGCCACCGCGCCCGGGAATGCGGCCACCAGGTACCCGATGAACGCGACGGTGATCACGATGGGCCCGGGGGTCAGCATGGCGACCGCGACCGCGTCGAGGAACTGCTGGTCGTTGAGCCAGCCGTACTCCTTGACCACGCCCCCGTAGAGGAAGGGCACGATCGCCAGCCCGCTGCCGAAGACGAAGGCTCCCGCCTTCGTGAAGAACCACATGATCTCCGCGAGGAGTCCCGGCGTGACCGCGACCACGAAGCACGCCGGCGCGGAGCGCTTCATCCAGGCCGGGGGCGCCAGGGCGACCATGGCGACCAGGCCGCTCGCAATGAACAGCACGATGCTCTCGGACTCGGTCCAGGCGGTGAACACGGCCAGGACCGCGAAGATGAGCCACTGGAGGCGGTCCCGGGCCATCGTGAGCTTGGCGAGCTTGTAGGCGGCGATCGCGATGATCCCGATGACGGTGGCGCCGACCCCGTAGAACGCGGCCTGCATCCCGGGGACACCACCGTAGCGGACGTACAGCCAGCCGATCGCGACGGTCATGACGAACGACGGCAGGACGAACGCCAAGGACACGAGCGTCGCCCCGCGGACCTGCGAATGCACGTAGCCCAGGCAGATCGCCACCTGGGCCGCCAGCGGTCCCGGGGCCAGCTGGGCGAGGGCCAATGACTTCATGTATTCCTGTTTCGTGAACCACTGGCGCTTCTCGACGAGATCGCGCTGCATGTAACCGACGAGCGCGACCGGTCCGCCGAAACCGAGGCTGCCGAGGTAGAGGAAGTACTTGAGCAGCTCCGCGGTCGTCGGGCGCGCTTCAGGCATCGAGCGTCACCTCCGTGCCGCGATTCCGGGCGCGCGCATTCTGGTAGACGGCGACGGCCGCCGCCACGTCCTGGAGCGCGGTCCCGCTGCTGTCGAAGATCGTGATTTCGTCGTCACGGGTGCGGCCCGGCCGGCGCCCGCTGACCAGGTCGGCGAGCTCGCCGTGGACCTGATCGCGGGTCAGCAGCCCGGCGGCGAGGGCGTGCTGCAGCTCTCCGATCTCGGCACACTGCTCGAGCACGTCGACGACCAGGGTGGCCGAGGCGACCAGCTCCGGCTCGAGCTCCTGTTTGCCCTCACTGTCCGCGCCGATCGCCGCGACGAAGGTGCCGGGTCTGACGTCGCGGGCGGCCACGAACGCGCGTCGCGACGGCGTGCAGGTGACGCACACGTCGCTTTGCCGGAGCGCCACGCGCAGATCCTTGGCCGGCTCGACGTGGATGCCCAGGCTCGACGCGGCGTGAGCGGCCAGGCGCTCCGCCCGGGTGGGGTCGGCGTCGACGACCCAGGCCTGCTCCAGCGGAAGCACCGCGGCGACCGCGGCCAGCTGCACTTCGCCCTGGACCCCGCAGCCGACGATCGTCGCGGTCCGCGCGTCGCGCCGCGCCAGAAACTTCGCCGCCACCGCGGTGGCGGCTCCGGTCCGCAAGGTCGTCACGCTCGCCGAGTCGATCACCGCGAGCAGCTGGCCGTTGCTCGCGTCGGCCAGCAAGACGGCGCCCTGGATGGTCGGGAGTCCGAACCGGCGGGGATTTTCCGGGAAATTCGCGTTGGTCTTGG
>DATFUK010000002.1:0-4350 GCA_035260865.1 Candidatus Methylomirabilota bacterium
GATGCCGGAGACCACCTCGAGGCCGTAGTCGTTCAGCTTGGCGACCGCGTCGAGGATGGGCATGCGGAGATTCTGGTCCTTCGACATCGAGCGGAGGGCGTCGGGCTCGGGCGTCTCGATCCCGCAGAAGACCACGTTGAATCCGGCGTCGCGCATCAGGGCGAGTACGCGCTCGTTCTTGGCGATGTTGAGGGTGGCCTCGCACGCGAAGCGCACCGGGAACCGGTTGCGTCGCTGCCAGTCCACCAGGTGGGGCAACAGCTCGAGCGCGGCCTTCTGGTTCGCGATGAAGTTGTCGTCCACGAAGTAGATCGCGACCGCGCCGCCCGCGACCAGCGCGTCGAGCTCGGCGAGCACCTGCGCCGCGGTCTTCAGCCGCGGGTTGCGGCCGTAGAGCGCGGGGATGTCGCAGAACTCGCACGAGTAGGGGCAGCCGCTCGAGAACTGGATGCTCGAGATGAAGTACTGGCGCAGCGCGATCAGGTGGTAAGCGGGGAGCGGGAAGTCGGTGAGCGGCAGGCGCGTCCCGGTGTCGAAGCGGAGCTGCGCGGCCGGCCGCTCGGAGTTGGCGTCGAGCCACTCGAAGATCGCGTCGGTCGAATCGCCCATCTCGCCCACCTGAATGAGATCGGCGCCCGGATAGTGCTCCGGGCAGCCCGACACCGACGGGCCACCCAACACCACCGGCTTGCCCAGGCGGTGGCCCCGCGCGATCACGTCCTCGATGAAGGGGCGCTGCACGTGCATGCCGGAGAGGAAGATCGCGTCGGCCCACGCGAGCTCCTCCGCGGTGGCCTCGCGGTCGTTCTCGTCCACGAAGCGCACCTCCCACGACTCCGGGAGGTAGGACGCGATCACCAGGAGCCCCTGGGGCGGCATGAAGGCGCGGATCCGCCCGCCGAAGAGCGGGTAGGAATAGTGGAACGTGCCGAAGGAGGGCGCGTAGCGCGGCGAGACGCAGAGGATGCGCCGGCGGTTCCGGGGCGTGTAGGGAGTGCGCATCAGGCGCGCGGCGCGGGCGGGAGCGAGGACAGCGCCGCGGCCGGTCCGCTCAGGCGCCGGCCGGCTGCTCGACGTCGAGCGTGGTGACCCGGCGGAGCTCCCGGCGGTACTTCGCGTCGTCGAACGGGCGCGCCCGGTGCATGGTGGCGCGGTTGTCCCAGATCACGAGATCGCCCACGCGCCACTGGTGCCGGTAGACGAACTCGGGCCGCGTCGCGTGCTCGATGAGATCGCGCAGCAGCAGGCGGCCCTCGGGCACCGGCCAGTCGATGATGCGCGAGGCGTGGGAGGCCACGTAGAGCGAGCGGCGCTTGGAGCGCGGGATCGTCCGGATGAGGGGGTGGATCGCGCCCTTGAGCGCATCCTGCTCGGACTCCGAGAACTCGAAGCCCAGGGTCTGCCGGGAGTAGGCGATCGAGTGATGCGCCCGCAGGCCCTCGAGCCGGATCTTCTCCTCCTCGGGCAGCGCGTCGTAGGCCGCGCGCATGTCCGCGTACTCGGTGTCCGCCTCAACCGAGGGGACCACCTTGGCCGAGAGCATCGAGTAACGGCCGGGCGGGTCCTGGAAGGAGGCGTCGGTGTGCCAGAGCCGGTTGCCGAGGCCGTACATCCGACGGCGGTTGTTCGTCTTCATGATCTCGCCGTTCTCGTCGAGGTTCGAGATGTCGCCGAGGGCCTCGTTGCCGAACCGGTTCTTCTGCAGCGCGCTGCTGCCGAGCTTGGTGTGGAGCACGCCGTCGAGCCGCTCGGCAAAATCGAGGTGCTCGGCGTCGGTGAAGGGCTGGTCGTGGAAGACGAGGACCGCGTGCTCGTCCATGCCGGCTCGGATCTCGGCGAGGGTCTCCGGATCGTGGATGCGGCGCAGGTCCACCGGGCCGACCTCGGCGACGAAGTGCGGGTGAAGCTTGCGGAAAGTCAGGGCCATGACAGCCTCCCGCCACGAATCTAGGCCGACCGGGCCGGGGAGTCAAGCAAACGGTCCGGCCCGTCGACAAGGCGCGCGGGGCCGTGCCAAGATGCGCGCCGGGAGGCGACCTGACATGAACGTCGGATTCATCGGGCTGGGTCTCATGGGCGCGAGCATGGCATCGAATCTCCAGGCGGCCGGCCACGCGCTGTTCGTGCACGACGTCCGGAAGTCCGCGGCGACCCCACATCTCGCCGCGGGGGCCGTCTGGAAGGACACCCCGCGCGCGGTGGCCGAGGCCGCGGACGTGGTGTTCACTTCCTTGCCCGGCCCGCCCGAGGTCGAGCAGGTCGCCGCCGGGCCGGACGGCCTGCTGCACGGAGTGCGCGCGGGCTCGGCGATCTTCGATCTCTCCACCAACGCCCCCGCGCTGGTGCGGCGGCTCGACGGGCTCTTCGCGGCGCGCGGGGCCGACCTGCTCGACGCGCCGGTGAGCGGCGGGCCGGGCGGCGCGCGGACGCGGCGGCTCGCGATCTGGGTGGGCGGCGAGCGCGCGGTCTACGACCGCTACCGGCCGCTGCTCGAGGCGATGGGCGACCAGCCCTACTACGTGGGCCCGGTGGGCGCGGGCGCGGTGGCCAAGCTCGTCCACAACTGCGCCAGCTTCACGATCCGCGCGGTGCTCGCCGAGGTGTTCAGCATGGGCGTGAAGGCGGGGGTGGCCCCGGACCTGCTCTGGCAGGCGGTGCGCCAGGGCAATAGTGGGCGGCGGCGCACCTTCGACGTGCTGGCCGAGAAGTTCCTGCCCGGCGAGTTCGAGCCGCCGTCGTTCGCCCTGCGCCTGGGCCACAAGGACGTCTCGCTCGCCACCGCGCTCGGCCGCGAGGTCGGCGTGCCGATGCGCCTGGCCAATCTCGCGCTCGAGGAAATCACGGAAGCGCTCGGGCGCGGCTGGGGCGACCGGGACTCGAGCAGCTTCATGCTGCTGGAGGAAGAGCGCGCGGGTGTCGAGATCAAGGTGCCCCGCGAGCGGCTCCAGCAGATCCTCGAGCAAGACGGGCGGTGAAGCCCCGCGCGCGGCTGGCGTGGCTCGGGGCGCTGCTCCTCTGGCCGGCGGCCGCCGCGGCCCAGGCGCCGCCGAACCCGGCGCTGGCGAGTTACGTGCAGGGCCTCGGCGCCCTCCGGTAGGGCCGCTACGACGAGGCGGTCGCGGCGCTCGGCCGGGCGATGCAGGCCGCGCCGGATCCCTCGTTCATCCTGGCCTGCGGCGTGGCGCAGTGCCTCGACGAGAAGCCGCGCGAGGCCATCGCCGACTTCGAGCAGGCCAAGCGCGCGGGCCGGCGCGGCCGCGAGGCCGATCAAGGCACTGGGCCGGACGCGGGAGGCGATGCAGTAGTACCAGGCCGCGATCGATCTCACCCGCAAGCCCGGGGTGCCCGGCATCGGCAGCGGCCGGCCGGGCGACACCAACTTCGGGGGCGACGCCGGGCAGGGCGTGGCCGCGGAGTCGATTCTCGAGCTCGCGAAGACCGCGCTCGCGGCGGGGGAATGTCATGGGGCCGCGCAGATCATGCGGAGGGGCACCGAGGCGCGCTTCCTGCCCGAGAACCGGCTGAAGCAGGAGATCGCGGGACGCTTCAGGGGCGCCGCCAGGAGTAAGAGTTACTGAGTAGGGACACCTAGTGCGGTGCGTCAGCGGATGGTTTCCTGCCCGATTTTCCCGGTGCGTCATGCTAGCGTTTAAAACAACATGCAGGGCACCCCGAACCAGGCCCGTGTGCCGATTCGGACGAGGGTCAACCTCGCCTTCGCTCTCGCTGTGGCCGTCCTGCTCGCCATCGCCGGCGCGTCCTACCAGAGCGTCACCAGCCTTGCCGAGACCGGGCAGTGGATCGACCACACTCATGAAGTCCTCGCCGCGATCGACGCGGTTGCGTCCGCCACCACCACCGCCGAGGCCGGCACGCGCGGCTACGCGCTCACCGGCGAGGAGCGCTTCCTCGAGACGTATCAGTCGGGCGCCCGCGGCGCGGAGGCGGCGCTCGCCGCCCTGCGGCGGCTGACCGCGGACAATTCCGCCGCCCAGGGGCGCGCGAACCGGCTCGAGCTCCTCCTGCGCGAGCAGCTGGCCCTGCTCGCCGACACGGTGGCGATCCGCCGCGACCAGAGCGGCGCTGCGGCGGCCGAGCGGGTGCGGGCCGGGAGTGGTACCGGGCTCACGGAGTCCATCCAGGGGGCGGTCGAGGAGATGCGCGCGGCCGAGCGGGCGCTGCTGGCCGCCCGCGCGGCGGCGAGCGACAGCCGCGCGGCGCGCACGCGATGGATCATCGTGCTCGGCAGTCTCGCGGTGGTCGTGGTCACGGTGGGGTCGAGCCTGATGATCTCGCGCGAGATCGCGCGACGGCGCGAGATCGACCGGGGGCTGCGCGCCTCCGAGGCGC
>DATFUK010000003.1:0-12936 GCA_035260865.1 Candidatus Methylomirabilota bacterium
CCCGCTGTTTCGTCTCCATCGAGCCACGAGATGGGACCTCGCTGGCTTCGATTCCCCGCAGAAGACACGGCTCCCGGGAGGGCCCCGCCCCCGCCACCCACCCGCCGCCGCGAGCCCTCGCTCGTCGAACACGACCTCGCCGGTGAACGGGTCCACGTTCCCGCGCGGGCTTCGCCCGCACGTCCGAAAGGGGGGAGGCAGGGAGGAGCGCGCCGCAAGGCGCGCGACGACCGTGGGAAGGGGGGCGTAGCCCCCTCCGAGTCAAGTGCGGGCGCTGAGGAAGAGGGCGGTACCGATGCCCGCGAAGATGATGTTGGCGGTCCAGGCGGCGAGGGCGGCGGGGAGCAGATCGGCCTGGGCGAACGCGATCGCCACCGAGTGCACGAGCCAGTAGCCCACCGCGATCACGATGGCCACCCCGATGCCCATCGCGCGGCCGCCGCTGCGCGGGGAGACGAGCGCGAAGGGAATCGCGACCAGGGCCATGATCACGTGCACGAGCGGGAAGGACAGCTTGGAGTAGAGCTGGACCAGGAACCGGTTGACGTGGTGGCCGCCCTCCCGCAGTTTCGTCACGTAGGCCCGCAGCTCCAGAAAGCTCATGGTGTCGGGCGCGTTCTGCACCTGGACGAAGTCGTCGATGTTCTCCGGCATCGACAGGAGACGCGAGGCGAACGGCTCCGAGGAGATCCGGTTCTGCGAGCCCACCCGGCGCAGCACGCCGTCGGCGAGCTGCCAGCCCTCGGGCGTCCACTGCGCGGTGCGCGCGTCCACCCGCTCCACGAGGCGGAAGTCGGGGCTGATCTCGAGCACGGTCAGCCCCTCCATGGACTTCCCGACCGGGTCGAGGAGGGCCATGCGGAAGAAGCGCGTGTCGGAGGAGCGGTACCAGATCTGGGTCTGGCGCTGGAGATGCCGCGGGAGCTGCCCGCGGATCTTCACGCGGTCGACTTCTTCGGCCTTGGCGTTGATGTCGGGCAGGGCGGTCTCCTGGAATACCACCGCGAGCACCGTGATGCCGCCCGCCACCAGCAGGATGGGCAGGCTCGCGCGGTAGAGGCTGACCCCGGCCGCCTTCAGCGCGTCGAGCTCCCGCTGGCGGGTGAGGGAGAGGAACAGGAACACGGTGGCGATCAGCACGATCATCGGCAGGCCCTTGTAGAGCTCGCCGGGCATCCGGTACAGGAAGTGCTCGAGGATCGTGAAGAACGGCGGCTTGGAGCGCAGGAAGCGGTCGAGGGTCTGGAGCAGGTCCACCACCGCGATGAGCGCCGCGCCGATGCCGGTGCCGATGCCGAGGAAGATCAGGTACTGCCGGATCAGATAGCGGTCCATGATGAAGGTGGACGCGCGCGGGCCCACCAGGCGGTTGAGCCGGCGGCGCCGGCGCTCCTCGAGCGGCTTGGCCACCCGCCCGGATCGCCGCTCGCCGATCTTCGCCCAGAGCCGCCAGAAGAGGTCGACCCAGGCGGGCGGCGCCCCCGCCACGCTCCCCCGCAGGAGGATCAGGCCCACCACCGCGAGGATGATGTTGGGGGTCCACACCGCGAGGCCGGCGGGCATGCGGCCGCGCAGGGCCAGGCCTTCCATCGTCGAGTAGAAGATGTAGTAGGCCACCACGATGCCGAAGCTCAGCCCGAGAGCGACCGCGCGCCCGGCCCGCTGCGCGCGGATGCCCAGGGGGAAGCCCATGATGGTGAAGACGAGCGCGGCCACCGGCAGCGCGAAGCGCTTGTGTAGCTCGACGTAGTAGGGCGCGGAGATCTGGCCGGCGCGCCGCATGCTCTCCGCCTCCGCGATGAGCTCGCGCAGCGGGAGCTGCTTCTCGGGCTTCTCCTCGCGCGCCACCGCGGCGAGGGGCGAATCCACCGGGAGGGTCATGTCGTAGAGGCTGAAGTAGGTCAGGCGGAAGCGCCGGCGATCGCTCACATCGGACTCGCTGATCGAGCCGTCCAGGAAGCGCAGGGTGATACGGCGGGTGGCCTCGTCGCTCAGGAGGCGGCCCTCGCGGGCCACGATGATGCGGGACTGCTCCGCGTTCCGCTCGTCGGAGACGAGCATGCCCTTGAGGCGGACCTGGGAGGCGCTCACCTCGTCCACGTAGATCACGAACTGATTGAAGGTCGCGCTGAAGGTGCGCTCCTTGATACCGGTGGCGGCCCGCGACTGAAAGATCCGGAAGAGCTGCCGCTGGAAGGCGCCGCTCGACCACGGCCCCACCACGAGGGTGAGCCACGAGATGAGCAGGGTGATGATGATGCCGATCGCGAGGAACGGGCGGAAGAGCCGCAGGGGACTCACCCCGGAGGCCTTGAGCGCGGCGACCTCGAGGTCGCCGGCGAGGCGCCCGCAGACCAGCAGCACCGTCACGAGCAGGGCCATCGGCAGGGTGAGGGCGAGGAACGCGGGGAGCATGTAGATCAGGAGCGGCAGCACCAGCGCGAGCGGCACGTTCTTGGTGATGACGAGATCGGTGAGCTGGTAGATCCGATCGATGACGAGGAAGAACGTGAAGACGCCGACCCCGATGAGGAACGGCGGGCCCATTTCCTTGTAGATGTAGCGGTCGAGGATGCGGGTCATGCGCGACCATTGTACGCTAGCGCCATGCGGCCATCATGGTTCCGGGGCGCTCTGGTCGCCGCGTGGCTGGCCGGCGCGGCCGCGCCCGCCCCGGCCGCCGATCGGCTGGAGCGCTTCCGAGCGGTGGCGCGCGAGCACCTCGCGGTCGCGGTGGACGGCGCCGACCGCGAGCGGGCGATCGGCGAGCTCTACGAGGTGGTGGACGCGGAGATACTCGATAGCCTGCGGGGGGACGAGCCCTTCTCCTCGCTCGTGTTCATCCGCGAGCGCCTCGACGCGATGATGGAGACCTGGGGCGGGGCCACCCTGCGGGTGCTGCGCATTCCCGGCGCGGGCCCCCGCGGCCCACTCACGCTCGGCCTCTACAGCCTCGGGGTGGAGGGGTCGGGCTCGCTCCGCCTCTACACCGGGACCGGCGCGGGCGCCACGCTCGCCGCCTCGTCCACCCACGACGGATTGCTGGACGCACGGGTATGGCCGGTGGGGCCGGATCGGGTGGCCCGCGTGTTCGCGGTGTGGAGTGGTCCGCCCACCGCCCACGGGGTACGCTCGCTGCACGCGGAGCTGTGGGAAGGGCGCGATCGCGATCGGGTGGACCGCGCGTGGACCACCGCTACCCAGTGGCCCGAGGGATTGCGGGTCACCGACTGGCGCACGCAGGCGGGCGAGCTCGTGGTGCGCTACGAGCCGCCGTACCCGGGCTGGAAGCCGGGATGCGCGGAACAGTTCGAGCACGAGGATCACTACCGGCTCGCTCCGGCGGGCGGGCTCGCGCTGGCGCGGCGGCAGATCGCGAACGGCTGGCACCGCGAGCTCGGCGCGGCCGCCGACCGCCTCTTCCAGGCCCTGGCCGCCGAGGACACCCGCGCCCTGGGCCAGCTCGTGCCCGCGCCCGTCCTGCGCGCGCGGCTGCCGCGGCGCCTGGTGCCCGAGCCGGTCTGCGAGCAGGCGGGCCCGGCGGGGTCACGCGGGCCGGTGACGGTGGCCGCCACCGAGCTGCGCGACGGCCGACGCGTGCCGTGGGCGCTCACGTGGATGCGCGGCCCGGCCGGCTGGCGGCTCCAGACCGCCGTCCCCGTGCTAGAATGACGCGATAACATGAGCGAAATCGCCGACCGCTACGATCCGACGCGTGTCGAGCCGCACTGGTACGCCGTCTGGGAGGAGCGCGGCTACTTCCACGCCGAGGCCGATTCGCCCAAGAAGCCCTACTGCATCGTCATTCCGCCCCCCAACGTCACCGGATCGCTCCACCTCGGGCACGCGCTCAACAACACGCTCCAGGACATCCTGATCCGCTACAAGCGGATGGACGGCTACAACGCGCTCTGGATGCCGGGCACGGACCACGCGGGGATCGCGACCCAGTACGTGGTCGAGCGGCAGCTCGAGAAGGAGGGCAAGACCAAGGAGGATCTGGGCCGCGAGGCCTTCATCCAGCGCGTCTGGCAGTGGAAGGAAGAGTCGGGCGACACCATCATCCGCCAGCTCAAGCGGCTGGGCGCCTCCTGCGACTGGGTCCGCGAGCGCTTCACGATGGACGCGGGGCTGTCCGCGGCGGTGCGCGAGGTGTTCGTGCGCCTCTGGGAGGAAGGGCTGATCTACCAGGGCGACTACATCGTCAACTGGTGCCCGCGCTGCCAGACCGTGCTGTCGGACATCGAGGTGGAGCGCGAGGACAAGGACGCGGAGTTCGTCTACATCAAGTACGGCCCGCTGACCCTCGGCACCGTGCGGCCCGAGACCAAGCTGGGCGACACCGCGGTGGCGGTCCATCCCAAGGACAAGCGCTACAAGAAGTACGTGGGCAAGACGCTCGAGGTGCCCTCGGTAGAGGGCAACATCACGCTGAAGGTGGTGGCCGACGAGGCGGTGGATCCCAAGTTCGGCACTGGCGTCATCAAGGTCACGCCCGGCCACGACGCCACCGACTTCGAGATCGGGCGCCGGCATGACCTGCCGATCCGCAGCGTCATCGGCTTCGACGGCAAGATGACCGCGCTCGCCGGCAAGTACGCGGGGCTCGACCGCTTCGAGACCCGCAAGCGCATCGTGGAGGACATGCAGGCGCTCGGCCTCATCGATCACATCGAGCCTTACCGGCACTCGGTCGGCGTGTGTTACCGATGCAAGACGGTGGTGGAGCCCCTCGTGTCCAAGCAGTGGTACGTGAAGACCAAGCCGCTGGCCGAGCCGGCGATCAAGGCGGTCCGCTCCGGCAAGATCAAGATCGTCCCGCGCGCGTGGAGCAAGACGTACTTCCACTGGATGGAGAACATCCGCGACTGGACGATCTCGCGCCAGCTCTGGTGGGGGCACCGTATCCCGGTGTGGTACTGCGACCGGGACGGCAGCATGCACGCCTCCCGCACCGATCTCAGCGAGTGTCCCCAGTGCAAAGGGCCGCTCCGCCAAGACACCGACGTGCTCGACACCTGGTTCTCCTCCGGACTCTGGCCGTTCTCTACCCTGGGATGGCCCGAATCCACTCCCGAGCTGAAGGTGTTCTACCCGACCTCGGTACTGTCCACCGGCTTCGACATCCTGACCTTCTGGGTGGCGCGGATGGCGATGCTCGGCATCAAGTTCATGGGCGACGTGCCATTCCACCACGTGTACATTCACGCCCTGATCCGCGACGCCGAAGGCCAGAAGATGTCCAAGTCCAAAGGGAACGTGGTCGACCCCCTGAGCGTGATGGACCGGTACGGGACCGACGCCTTCCGCTTCACGCTGGCCGCGCTCGCCGCGCAGGGCCGCGACATCCGTCTCGCCGAGGAGCGGATCGAGGGCTACCGGAACTTCGCCAACAAGATCTGGAACGCGGCCCGTCTCGTCCTGAGCAACCTGGAGGGCTACGATCCCGCGCTCGCGCGTCGGGGCAGCCCGTCGGTGGCCGATCGCTGGATCAAGAGCCGGCTCACCGAGGCTACCGCCCAGGTCCGCAAGGCGATCGATACCTATCGCTTCAACGACGCGGCCTCCGCGGTCTACCAGTTCCTCTGGCACGAGTACTGCGACTGGTACCTGGAGATCGCCAAGCGGAGCCTCTACCAGCCGGAGAGCCCGGAGGCGAAGGCGGTCACCCAGCAAACCCTGGTGGAGACGCTCGAGACCACCCTGCGGCTCCTGCATCCGTTCATGCCGTTCATGACCGAAGAGCTCTGGCAACGGTTGCCGCACAAGGGGGAGTCGATCATGATCGCCCCGTTCCCCAAGGCCACCCGCAAGGGGCGGGACCCGGAGGCGGAGCGGCTGATGGCTCCGGTGCTCGACTTCGTGAGCGCGATCCGGACCGTGCGCAGCGAGAGCCGGATCTTGCCGGCGGTGGAGCTCGCGGTGACGGTCAAGCCCGCGGACGCGGAGGTGGCGGCCGCGCTCCAGAGCGGCCTGGCCGTGATCGGCAGCCTGGCCCGCGCCGCGATCATGGTGTCCCGCGACGGGGTCCGTCCGGCCGGCGCGGCGGTGGCCACCACGCCGAGCGGCGACGTGTTCGTGCGCCTCGAAGGCGTGGTGGACTTCGAGGCGGAGCGGCAGCGCCTGCGCAAGGAGATCGAGCGGGCGCGCAAGGAGATCGCGTTCCTCGAGGGCAAGCTCGGCCGGCCGGAGTTCGTCGAGCGCGCGCCGGTCGAGGTGGTCGAGCGGGAGCGTGAGCGGCTGGTCGAGCAGCGCGAGATCGAGCAGAAGCTCACCACGAGCCTCGCGGCCCTCGGGTAGGGCGGACCCGGCGTCGTGGAGTTCGCGGTTCACGCGCTCGACACCACCGACTCCACGCAGTCCGAGGTGCAGCGGCTGGCCGCGGCGGGCGCTCCGGAGGGCACCGTGGTGACCGCGCGCCACCAGCGGGCGGGACGCGGGCGCCGCGGCCACGACTGGTGGGACGCGCCCGGCCAGAGCCTCCTCGCCTCCGTGCTGCTCCGCCCGGGCGGAGCCGTGACGACCGCGCCCCAGCTCTCGCTGGTCGGGGGGCTCGCGGTGGCCGACGCGCTCGCCGCGGCGGCCGCGGTGCCCGCGCGCATTCGGTGGCCCAACGATCTGCTGGTGGACGGCCGGAAGATCTGCGGCATCCTGGCCGAGGCCTCGTCCGATAGCGAGGGCGGCCTCCATCACGTGATCCTGGGCATCGGCGTGAACCTCGCGCAGACCGCGTTCCCGCCCGCCCTCGCCGACCGGGCGACCTCGCTGCGCCTCGTCACCGGCGGCGCTCCCGAGGCGAGCCTCGTGCTGGCCGCGGTGCTCGAGCAGCTCGCCCGGCACTACGAGAGCTGGCGCGCGGGCGGCTTCGCCGCGCTCCGGGCCGCGTGGCTCGAGCGGTCCACGCTGCCCGGTCAGATCGTACGGCTGCCGGATGGCTCCGACGGGATCGGCGTGGACGTCGGGGACGACGGGATTCTACGGGCCCGCGCCGCGGACGGGCGGCTGGTCCAGATCGTGTCGGGTGGAACCGTCGAGGAGGGGGTGGCGCATGCTGCTCGTGATTGACGTCGGCAACACGAACACGTCGATGGGCATCTACGACCACGCACGCCTCCGCGCTTCCTGGCGGCTCACCACCCGACGCGAGCAGACCGCGGACGAGTGGGGCGTCTTCATCCAGACCCTCCTCGGCACGCGCGGCATCGCCCAGCAGGACATCACCGGCGTCGCGATCTCCAACGTGGTGCCGCCCATCCAGCAGGCGCTCGAGTGGATGTGCGAGCGCTACTTCGGCGTGAACCCGCTGACGGTGGAGCCCGGGGTCACCGTCGACCTGCCCCTGAACGTCGACACGCCGCGCGAGGTGGGAGCCGATCGCGTGGTCAGCTGCGTGGCCGCGATCGCGCTGTACGGCACCCCGCTCATCGTGGTGGACTTCGGCACCGCCACCCGCTTCGACTGCGTCAATCGCCGCGGCGAGTTCATCGGCGGCGCGATCGCGCCCGGCATCAACACCGCCGCGGAGGCGCTGGTCTCGCGCGCGGCGCGGCTCTTCCGCGTGGAGCTGGTGCGGCCCAAGGACGCCATCGGGCGCAACACGATCACCAACATCCAGTCCGGGATGATCTACGGGTGGGCCGGGCTGGTGGACGGCATCGTGGAGCGGATGCGGCGGGAGATGGACGGCGACGTCAAGGTGGTCGGGACCGGGGGCCTGGTGGGGCAGATGCGGGAGGTCGTCCAGTGTCTGCAGTTCGTGAATCCCGAGCTGAAGCTCGAGGGCCTCCGGATGCTCTGGGAGCGAGCCAATCCCGTGCCCCCCCGTTGACACCCGGGGCGGGGCGCTCGTATACTTGCCCCCTACCTACAGTAGGTCGAAGCAGGTGGTTCTCTACATACGGGGTCCAGATGGCCGGCAGCGGCCCGGGACCCAGGCCGGGTGAGGCCAGGAGGCGGGGCGTATGGGCATGTGGGTCGGGAGGGGCCGGAAGGCCCGGGCGGCGTACGGCTTCGATGATATCGCGCTGGTTCCCGGCGCCGTGACCATCAACCCCAGCGAGGTCGACATCTCCTGGGAGCTCTGCGGCCACCGCTTCCCCATCCCCATCATCGCGGCGGCCATGGACGGGGTGGTGAGCCCCTCGTTCGCGATCGAGATGGGCCGGGTGGGGGGCCTCGCGGTCCTCAACCTGGAAGGCATCTTCTCCCGCTACGAGAACCCCGACGCGGTCCTGGACCGCATCACCTCGGCCAGCCTGGAAGAAGCGACCAAGATCATCCAGGGCATCTATAGCGAGCCCATCAAGGAAGAGCTGATCCACAAGCGGATCAGCGACATCAAGAAGGGCGGCGGTCCGGTCCTGGTCTCCTCGATCCCGCAGCGCGCCGAGCGCTTCGCCAAGATCGCCGAGGAGGCGGGCGCCGACTTCTTCGTCGTGCAGTCCACCGTGACCACCGCGCGGCACGTCGCGAGCGAGTACACCCCGGTGGACATCCGCCAGCTCAAGAAGCACCTCTCGATCCCGCTCATCATCGGCAACGTCGTCACCTACGAGGCCTGTCTCGAGCTGATGGACTGCGGCGTAGACGCGCTGCTGATCGGGGTGGGTCCGGGCGCGGCGTGCACGAGCCGCGAGGTGCTGGGGCTCGGGGTGCCGCAGGTGACCGCCACCGCCGACTCGGCGGCCGCGCGCGACTTCTACTACAAGCGGACCGGCCGCTACGTGCCGATCATCACCGACGGCGGGATGACCACCGGCGGCGACATCTGCAAGGCCTTCGCCTCCGGCGCCGACGCGGTCATGATCGGCTCCGCCTTCGCGCGCGCCAAGGAAGCTCCCGGCCGCGGCTACCACTGGGGCATGGCCACGCCGCACTCGAACCTGCCGCGCGGCACGCGCATCCGGGTGGGCATCGCGGGGCCGCTCGAGCAGATCCTGTTCGGCCCCGCGTTCACCGAGGACGGGACCCTGAACCTCGTGGGCGCCATCCGCACCTGCATGGGCTCGGTGGGCGCCATGAACATCAAGGAGCTGCAGCAGACCGAGCTGATCATCGCGCCCTCGATCAAGACCGAGGGGAAGGTCTTCCAGCGCGCCCAGAAGCTGGGGATCCCGCGGTAGCACTCGCGTGGCCAGCAAGGTCGCGATCCTCGATTTCGGGGGGCAGTACACCCAGCTCATCGCCCGGCGCATCCGCGAGCTCGGAGTGTACTCCGAGATCCTGCCGTGCACCGATCCAGTGGATCGCGTGCTGGGGGGCGGCTTCACCGCCCTCGTGCTCTCGGGCGGGCCGTCGAGCGTGTACGAGGACGAGGCCCCGCTGCCCGACAAGCGCCTGCTCGAGTCCGGCCTGCCGTTGCTCGGCATCTGCTACGGCATGCAGGCGATGGGCTTCCTCATGGGCGGCCACGTGGTCCCGGCCGAGCGTCGCGAGTACGGGAAGGCGCAGCTCCGGATCCTGAGCCGCGAGGGCCTCCTGGGCGGCGTGCAGCCGGAAGCCGACGGGCTCGTGACCGTGTGGATGAGCCACGGGGACACCGTGCTGAAGCCACCGCCCGGTTTCACCAGCCTGGCCACCACCGACAACTGCCCGGTCGCCGCGATGGCCGACCCGGTGCGGAAGCTGTTCGCGGTCCAGTTCCACCCGGAGGTGGCCCACACGCCCCAGGGCAAGACCGTGCTCAGGAACTTCCTGGACGCGGCGGGCGCCACCGCCGACTGGTCCATGCCCTCCTTCGTCGACACCGCGGTCGAGAGCATCCGCGGGCAGGTGGGCCGGGACCCGGTGCTCTGCGCGCTCTCGGGCGGCGTGGACTCCTCGGTGGTGGCCGCGCTGATCCACAAGGCGGTGGGTGATCAGCTCACGTGCCTCTTCGTGGACAACGGCCTGCTCCGCAAGGGGGAGGCCGAGGGGGTGGTCAGGACCTTCCGGGACGCATTCAAGGTGAACCTGATCCATGTTGATGCAACCCGGCGATTCCTCGACCGCCTGGAGGGCGTCACGGATCCAGAGGTCAAGCGCAAAGCCATCGGGGCCGAGTTCATCGCGGTGTTCGAGGACGAAGCCCGCAAGCTCGGGCACATCCCCTGGCTCGCCCAGGGCACGCTCTATCCCGACGTGATCGAGTCGGTCTCGTTCAAGGGCCCGTCGGCCACCATCAAGACGCATCACAACGTCGGCGGCTTGCCGCCGAATATGCGGTTCAAGCTGGTGGAGCCGTTGCGCGAGCTGTTCAAGGACGAGGTGCGGGAGCTGGGCGCGCTCCTCGGCCTGCCCGGGGAGATCATCTGGCGCCAGCCGTTCCCGGGGCCGGGGCTCGCCATCCGCGTGGTCGGCGAGGTGACGGAAGAGCGTCTCGCCCTCCTGCGCGACGCCGACGCCATCGTCCAGGACGAGGTGCGCCAGGCCGGGCTCGAGCGCGAGCTGTGGCAGTCGTTCGCGGTGCTGCTCCCGGTACGCACGGTGGGCGTGCAGGGCGACTTCCGCACCTACGCGCAGGTCATCGCGCTCCGCGCGGTGATGAGCCAGGACGCGATGACCGCCGACTGGGCGCGGCTGCCCTACGACCTGCTCGGGAAGATCTCGAGCCGCGTGATCAACGAGGTCAAGGGCGTCAACCGCGTCGTCTACGACATCTCCTCCAAGCCCCCGAGCACGATCGAGTGGGAGTAGTGTCGCTCCCGGCCCCGCCGGCGCCATGAAACACGCCGACTTCGTTCATCTGCACGTCCACTCGGAGTACAGCCTGCTGGACGGGGCGGCCCGCCTCGAGAAGCTGGTCGATCGCGCCAAGGCGCTGAAGTTCCCGGCCTTGGCCCTCACCGACCACGGCAACCTGTTCGGGGCGGTGGACTTCTACACCGCCTGCGAGAAGGCGGGGGTGAAGCCGATCCTGGGCTGCGAGCTCTACGTGGCCCCGGGCAGCCGTTTCGAGCGCTCGAGCCAGGACGGCGGCTACGAGGGCGCGAGCCACTGCACGGTGCTCGCGCGCACCCGCGCCGGGTACGCCAACCTCATGAAGCTGGTCTCCAAGGCCTACCTCGAGGGGTACTACTACAAGCCCCGGGTGGACCGGGAGCTCCTGGCCCAGCACGCGGACGGCCTGCTCGTGCTCTCGGGCTGCCTCAACTCCGAGGTGAGCCGGATGCTGTCGGCGGGGGACGAGGCCAAGGCGCAGCAGACCGCGGGCTGGTACCAGGAGGTGTTCGGCAAGGACTACTACTTCATGGAGGTGCAGTCGCACGGCCTCGAGCAGCAGGTCGCGGTGACCGAGGGCACCATCAAGATCGCCCGCGCCATCGGCGCCCCGCTCTGCGGGACGAACGACTCGCACTACCTGGAGGCGGAGCACTCGAAGGCCCACGAGGCGCTGCTCTGCATCCAGACCGGCACCACCATGAGCGATCCGGACCGCTGGAAGTTCTCGAGCAACGAGTTCTACGTGAAGTCGGCCGACGAGATGCGCGCGGTCTTCAAGGACCTGCCCGAGGCGTATCGCAACACGCTCGCGGTGGCCGAGCGCTGCAACGTCGATCTCCAGTTCGGGCAGTTCCACCTGCCCCGGTACCAGGTGCCGGACGGCTTCACCCTCGACTCCTATCTCGAGGAGCGCGCCCTCGAGGGCCTCAAGTGGCGCTACGGCTCCTCCCCGGCCGACGCGGTGGTCGAGCGGCTCCGCTACGAGCTGGGCGTGGTCTCCAAGATGGGCTTCTCCGGCTACTTCCTGGTGGTCTGGGACTTCATCAGCTACGCCCGGCGCCAGGGCATCGCGGTGGGGCCGGGCCGCGGCTCCTCGGCCGGCTCGCTGGTGGCCTACTGCCTCGGCATCACCAACGTGGACCCGATCCGCTACGGGCTGATCTTCGAGCGCTTCCTCAACCCCGAGCGGATCTCGATGCCGGACATGGACATCGACTTCGCGGACGACCGCCGCGACGAGGTCATCCGCTACGTGGTCGACCGCTACGGGTCGGACCGGGTGGCCCACATCATCACGTTCGGGACCATGGGGGCCAAGGCGGTCATCCGCGACGTGGCCCGCGTGCTCGGCTTCTCCTACGGCGAGGCGGACCGCATCGCCAAGCTGGTGCCCGGCTTCCCCCTCAACATCTCGCTCGACGAGGCGCTCGAGAAGGCGCCGCCGCTCGCCGAGCAGGTCAAGCGCGACCAGCGGGTGGGGGAGATGTGGGGGGTGGCCCGCGCGCTCGAGGGCTGCACCCGGCACGCCTCGGTGCACGCCTCCGCGGTGGTCATCTCGGACGAGCCGCTGATGGAGCGGGTGCCGCTCTACAAGGACCCCAAGCGGCCCGAGCTCATCACCGGCTACGCGATGGGGCCCATCGAGAAGCTCGGCCTGCTCAAGATGGATTTCCTCGGGCTCAAGACCCTCACCGTGATCTCGGACGCCCTGCGCCTGGTCAAGGAGTCGCGCGGGATCGCGCTCGACGGCGACGCCCTGCCGCTGGACGACGGCAAGACCTACCAGCTCCTCACCGAGGCCCGCACCTTCGGGGTGTTCCAGCTGGAGTCCGCGGGCATGCGGGACGCGCTCAAGCGCCTCAAGCCCCAGCGCATCGAGGACATCATCGCGATGGTGGCCCTGTACCGTCCGGGCCCGATGGACCTGATCGAGGACTTCGTCAACCGCAAGCACGGCCGCGCGGCCATCGCCTACGAGCATCCGCTGATGGAGCAGGTTCTCCAGGAGACCTACGGGATCATGGTCTACCAGGAGCAGGTCATGCGGCTCGCCGCGGACCTGGCCGGCTTCTCGCTCGGCGAGGCCGACACCCTCCGCAAGGCGATGGGGAAGAAGGACCGCGAGCTGATGGCCACCCAGCGCGAGAAGTTCATCTCGGGCTGCAAGGCCAACAAGATCGACGCCAAGAAGGCCGAGCGCATCTGGGACCTCATCGAGAAGTTCGCGGGCTACGG
>DATFUK010000004.1:0-4247 GCA_035260865.1 Candidatus Methylomirabilota bacterium
CGCCCTCGCGGCGAAGCTTGAGCCCGCGCGGGCCGCTCCTCCCGATCAGTTCGCCTCGCCGACCGTCTACACCCCGAAGCACCTGGCCGAGAAGATCCTCACCACCGCGGGCGCGCTCAAGGGCGAGCGCAAGCAGGTGACCGTACTCTTCGTGGATGTCTCCGGCTTCACGGCCCTCTCCGCTGGCCTCGATCCCGAGGAAGTCCACCGGCTCATGAGCCGGGCGTTCGACCTCATGCTCGCCGAGGTCCATCGCTACGAGGGCACGGTCAACCAGTTTCTCGGCGACGGCATCATGGCGCTCTTCGGGGCGCCCATCGCGCACGAGGACCACGCGCGCCGGGCCGTCCACGCGGCGCTCGGCATCGCCCGCGCGCTCGACGCCTACCAGGCCGAGCTGCGGTCGCGCGGCATCACCTTCCGCGTCCGCCAGGGCCTCAATACCGGCCTCGTGGTGGTGGGCAGCATCGGCAGTGACCTGCGCATGGACTACACCGCGGTCGGCGATACCACCAACGTGGCGGCGCGCATGCAGCAGGTGGGCGAGCCCGGGCGGGTGACGATCTCGGAGGCGACCCATCGGCTCGTGCACGGCTACTTCGAGACGCGCGCGTTGGGCGAGAAGCAGCTCAAGGGCAAGGTGGAGCCGATGCCCGCCTGGGAAGTGGTGACCGCCCGCGAGGCGCGCACGCGCCTCGACGTCGAGGTGGAGCACGGGCTCACCCCACTGGTGGGGCGCGAGCGCGAGCTGGGCCAGCTGCTCGACGCCTTCGCCCGTGCCCGGTCCGGCGAGGGGCAGGCGGTATTCGTCGTGGGCGAGCCCGGCATCGGGAAGTCGCGCCTGCTCCTCGAGCTGCGCCACCGGGTCGGCCCCCTCGGCGACTGGCACGAAGGCCACTGCCTCTCGTTCGGGAAGGCCATGACCTTTCATCCGCTCGTGGATCTGATCCGGCGCTGGTTCGGTGTCGAGGAGAGCGACGGCGAGACCGCCATCGCGGCGAAGATCGAGCGGGGAGTCGCGGAGATCGGCGCCGACCTCGGGCCCGTCACGCCCTATCTGCGGGCCTTGCTCTCCGTCGACCCGGGCGATGATGGGGTGCGGGCCATGAGCCCCGTGGAGCGCCACAGCGAGATCCTCGACGCGCTCCGCCGCCTTCTGGTCCGCGCCGCCGAGCGTCAACCCCAGATCCTGGTCATCGAGGACCTGCACTGGATCGACAGCGCCAGCGAGCAGTTCCTCGCGACGCTGGTGGACAGCGTGCCGGCGGCCCGGGCGCTGCTCGTGTTCACCTACCGGCCGGGATACCCGAATCCCTTCGGCGATCGCAGCTACTTCACCCGCATCGTGCCGGCGCCGCTGTCGGCCGACGACAGCGCCCGCATGGCGGCGGCGGTCCTCGCCACCGACACCCTGCCGGCCGAGCTGCGGACGCTCGTCGCCACCAAGGCCGAGGGCAACCCGTTCTACGTCGAGGAGCTGGTCAAGTCGCTGGAGGAAAGCGGAGCCCTGCGGCGGGCGAACGGCCGGCTCGACCTGGCCCGGCGGGTGACCGCGTCCGACATTCCCAGCACCATCCAGGACGTGATCGCGGCCCGGATCGACCGGCTGGCCGATGCGCCCAAGCAGACGCTGCAGCTCGCGTCGGTGATCGGGCGCGAGTTCACCCGGCGGCTCGTGGATCGCCTCGCCGAGATCCGGGAGCGGACCGAGGACTACCTCCGTGAGCTCACCGCGCTCGAGCTGATCCACGAGCGCCGGCGCTTCCCCGAGCTGGCGTACATGTTCAAGCACGCCTTGACCCAGGACGTGACCTACGGCTCCCTCCTCGTGCAGCGGCGCAAGGAGCTGCACGGGCTCATCGGGCGGGCCATCGAGGAGCTGTACGCCGATCGGCTCCCCGAGCACTTCGAGATGCTCGCCCATCACTTCTCGCATGCCGAGGACTGGGACCGGGCGCTCGACTACCTGCTCAAGGCCGCCGGGAAGGCGACCCAGGCGTTCGGCCTGCGGCAGGCCCTCGAGCTGTACACCGAGGCGCTCGTGGTTGCGGACCGGCGGCGCGAGCCAGTGCCTGCGGCCACGCTCATGACGATTCATCGCGCGCGGGCCGACCTCTTCTTTGGCATCGGCGACTTCGTCCGCTCCCGCGGGGCGGCCGAGGCCCTCGTGGACCTGGCCCGCCGCGCCGGCGATCGCGTCGCGGAATCGGTGGCGCTGGTGCAGGTCGCCCAGGCGCTCCAGTGGGCCGAGGATTTCCCGCCCGCGTTCGGGCGGGTGCGAGAGGCGATCGAGATCGCCGAGAGCGTCGGGGCCCAGGCTCCTCTGGGCTTTGGCTTGTACATCCGCGGGTACATGCACGCGGTCACTGGGCGCCTCGATGACGCGGAAGCGGACGTCGGGCGGGCCCTGACGATCGGCCGGGCGGTGGGTGATCCGAATCGCCAGGCGCTCGCATTGCATTTCCTCTCGCTGCATCGGAGCTGGCAGGGGGAGTATGGGCCGAGTCTCGAGCTCAGCGAGGAAGGTGCCCGGATCGCACGCGAGCATCGGCTCGTCGTCCCGCTGCTCCGTTGCCTGTGGAACGAGGGTGTGGCGGCCAATGACGTGGGAGAGTACGATCGGGCGCTTGCCGCCCTCGGCGAGGGCTTCGCGCTCGCGGAGAAGATCGGCGACGACGCGTATATCCCGCGATTTCTCAACACGATCGGCTGGCTGCGCATCGAGTGCGGCGACTACCCGACCGGGGTCGAGCTGTCGGAGCAATCGTACGAGGTCACCGGACGCTCGTCGCGAGCCGGCCACGGCACCGGCGCCGAGCGCCGCGCGTTCATTCGCAACAACGAGGCCGAGGCCTGGATGGCGCAGGGGGATCTCGCCGCGGCCGCCGAGGCGCTCGAAGAGTCGCATCATGTGGTCCGCCATCCGCCGCCCTCCCGCTGGATGACCTGGCGCTACGCGACACAGTGCTACGCGGGCCTGGGTCAGCTCGCGCTGCTCCAGGGCGATCCCGAGCGTGCCCGGCGGCTCGCCGATCAGAGCCTCGAGATCGGCGTGCCGACCCGGTCGCGGAAATTCGAGAGCTGGGCGTGGCGCATCAAGGGAGAGAGTGCGACCGCGCGGCACGCCTGGGACGAGGCGGACGATGCGCTGCGGCGCGCATTGACCATTGCAGAGGCGATCGGCCAGCCGCGCCAGACCTGGGTGAGCCAGGTCGCACTCGGCCGGCTCGATGCGGCGCGGGGGCGACGGGAGGAGGCGCTCGGGCGCTACCGCACGGCCTGGGCTATCATCACCCGGCTACGGGAGGCAACCCGGGATCCCGGCCTGCGGGCGGGGCTCGAGTCGTCGCCCCTCATGCGTGAAGTCGAGGACCTCGCCAGGAGGTAGCGATGCCGGTCGAATTCGGCGTGCTGATTCCCACCCGCGAGGCGATCATGTCGGGCCGCCCGGAGACGGGCCCGCTGCTGGCCATGGCCGAGCGCGCGGAGGCCGCGGGCTTCGACTCGGTGTGGATCGGGGACTCGATCACCGCGAAGCCGCGGCACGAACCGCTGACCTTGATGGCCGCCATCGCGGCGCGGACCCGGCGGGTGCGCATCGGCACCGGTGTGCTCCTGCCCGCGCTGCGCCGACCGGTGGTGCTGGCCCACCTGATCGCAACCGTGGATCGCCTGGCCGAGGGCCGCGTGATCCTGGGCGTCGGCATCGTGGGGGACAATCCGGCGAGCCGGAAGGAGTTTGGTCACCTCGGGGTGGAGTGGGAGCGTCGCGTGGGCCGGTTCCTCGAGACCATCGAGATCTGCCAGGCGCTCTGGCAGCGCGACAATGTGAGCTACGCGGGCAAGCACTTCACGATCGACGGCGCCACCGTGGAGCCCAAACCGCACCGGCCCGGCGGCCCGCCGATCTGGATCGGCGGCAATGGGCCCACCGCGCTCCGCGAGGCCGCGCGCTTCGACGCGTGGTTCCCCACCGGCCCCGGCGTCGAGTTCTTCGCCGAGAAGTTCCCCGGCGTGCAGGCGGCGGCGCGCGCGGCCGGCCGCGCGCCCGATGCGGTCACCGGCGCGGTCTACGTCACGCTGGCGCTCGATCCGAGCGCCGCGGCGGCGGAGAAGCGGCTGGACGCGTTCCTCGAGCACTACTACGCGGCGCCCGCGCGGGCGATCAAGGCGCGCCAGGCCACCTACGCCGGGCCCATCGAGGGCGCGGCGGAGTGGCTCCAGCGCTGGATCGACGCGGGGGTGCG
>DATFUK010000005.1:0-5142 GCA_035260865.1 Candidatus Methylomirabilota bacterium
GACGCGGAGGCGGACGACGGTCTGGTCATCAACCGGACCGGAAACGGCCACGAAGGAGAACCGCGATGATGACGGTGGTGACGCACGTTTCTCTGAAGGAGGGAACCGAGCCCGAGTGGGATAGCCTCATGCTCGACCGCATGAGCGCAGCCAGGAAGCAGCCCGGGTGGGTGGGCGGCCAGCTGCTGCGCTCACCGAACGGCCGGGTGATCATCGGGACGTGGCAGAGCCGCGCCGACTGGGAGAAATGGCACCACGACCCCGAGTTCACGGAGACCCGCCGGCAGCTCGACGAGATGGCGGATGGGCCGACGGACCCGGGCTGGCACGAGGTGGTGGCCGAGGTCCGGAAGGGCAGATCGGCACCGAAGGGCCGCTCGACCGTAAAGAGCAAGAGCTGAGCCGCCGCCGCGGCGGCCGTCCCCGAAGCTAGGGGAATCTACGTAGGCGACGGGCCTCGTGTAGTCCCGTCACGGGGGTGATAGCATACCCCCCGATGAGACACCGGCGTCTGATCGGTCTGGCCGTCGTGGCGGCCCTCGCCGCCCTCGGCTGGGGCGGCTATGCCTGGTGGCAGAGCACGAAGCGCGTCGCCACCGACGACGCGTACGTGGAAGGCAGCATCGTGGTCATCAGCGCCAAGGTCGCGGGCCACGTCGCCGAGATCCACATGGACGACAACCGCGCGGTGAAGGCGGGCGAGCTGCTCCTCCGCATCGATCCGCGCGACTACCAGGCCCGTCGCGACCAGGCCCGGGCCGCGGTGGCCGTCGCGCAGGCGAGCCACCAGGCCACCACCTCCGAGACCCAGCTCACCCGCGAGACCACGGCCGCCCAGGCCGAGGAGGCGCGCGCCACGCTCGAGTCGGCCCGGGTCGCGGAGCAGGGCGCCCAGTCGGCGGTGGCGGAGGCGCGGGCCACCGTGGAGGCCAAGCGGGCCGCGGTGGCCGCGATGACCGCGGACGTGACGGGCGCGCAGAGCACCCAGCGCCAGAACGCGCGCGAGATGGAGCGGATGCGGACCCTGCTGCGGGGCGGGTTCGTGTCCCAGCGCGACTTCGACCAGGCGGAGATGAGCTCGGGGACCTCGTCGGCCACCGTCGAGGCGACCCAGCGGCGTCTGAACCAGGCCGAGAAGGAAGTGCAGCAGGCAGAGGCCGCGCTGGCCAGCCGGGTGTTCGCGGTGAACCAGGCCCGCCAGCGCATCAACGAGGCCCGCGCCGCGCTCGGGCGCGTGGAGAGCCAGCGGCGCCAGGTGACGGTCAAGGAGGCGGAGATCCAGCGCGCGGCGGCCACGCTGAGCCAGGCCCAGGCCGATCTGGCCTTCGCGGAGCTACAGCTGCAGCACACCGAGGTGCGCGCGCCGGGCGACGGGGTCATCTCCAAGAAGAGCGTGGAGGTGGGGCAGGTGGTGCAGATGGGCCAGCCCCTGCTCGCGATCGTGCCGCTGCACGAGGTGTGGGTGCTCGCCAACTTCAAGGAGACCCAGCTCGCCCGGGTGAAGCCGGGCATGCCCGCCGAGGTCGAGATCGACACCTTCCCGGGGCAGGTCTTCCACGGCACCGTGGACTCCCTCGCGGCGGGCACCGGCGCGCGCTTCTCGCTCCTGCCGCCCGAGAACGCCACCGGCAACTGGGTCAAGGTCGTCCAGCGGATCCCGGTGAAGATCCGGCTGAACCCCAAGGAGTTCGGCAACCCGCACACGCTCCGGGCCGGCATGTCCGCGTACGTCGTCATCCGCGTGAAGTAGCCGCCGTGGGGCCCGCGTGAGCGCGTCCACCTTCACGGAGACCGGCCCGATCTCGGCGGCCCGCAAGTGGGCCATCACCCTGTCGGTGATGGTGGTGGCCTTCATGCAGGTGCTCGACACCAGCGTGACCAACGTGGTGCTGCCGCATCTGCAGGGCTCGCTCTCCGCGGGACTCGAGGAGGTGTCGTGGGTCATCACCTCCTATCTCGCGGCCAACGCGATCATCATTCCCGCCACCGGCTGGCTCGCGGGGGTGCTCGGGCGCAAGCGATTCTTCCTGATCTGCTGCGTGCTGTTCACGGTGAGCTCGGTGCTGTCCGGCATGGCCCCGAACCTCACCTTCCTGATCCTCGCCCGCATCGCGCAGGGGATCGGGGGCGGCCCCATCATCCCGCTCTCCCAGGCGATCCTGTGGGAGATCTTCCCGCTCGGCCAGCGCGGCCTCGCGATGGCGGTGTGGGGCGTCGGCTTCATGATGGGGCCGATCATCGGACCCACGCTGGGCGGCTACATCGCGGACAACTGGTCGTGGCGCTGGATCTTCTACATCAACCTGCCGGTCGGGCTCCTCGGTTTCTTCATGGCGAGCGCCTTCCTCTTCGATCCCCCGTATCTCCGGAAGCCGACCCGGGTGGACGGGCCCGGCCTCGTCCTGATGGTGCTGGGCTTCGGCTGTCTCCAGCTCATGCTGGATCGCGGGGAGCGCGAGGACTGGTTCGACTCCTCGATGATCGTCGTGCTCGCGGTGGTCGCGGGGGTGGCTCTCGTGGGCTTCCTCATCCGCGAGCTGATGGCGAAGGACCCCATTCTGGACCTGCGGGTGTTCACCGATCGCAACTTCGCCTTCGGAGCCACCTTCATCGCCCTGATCGGCCTCGGCATGTTCTCGAGCATGGTGCTGCTGGCGCTCTACGCCCAGAAGCTCCTCGGCTACGACGCCCTGACCTCGGGCCTCGTGCTCGCCCCCGGCGGCCTCGGCAACATGTTCTCGCTCATCCTGTGCGGGCGCCTGGTGACCCGGGTGGACCAGCGCCTGCTCCTCACCTTCGGCTGCCTGGTCAACGCGATCAGCCTCTACATGATGTCGAGCCTCACCCTCGGCATGGACTACTGGAGCCTCACCCTGCCGCGGGTGATCCAGGGCTTCGCGCTCGGCTTCATCTTCGTGCCGCTGTCCACCCTGACCCTCGCCACCATCCGGCGGGACAAGCTCGTCAACGCGACGTCGGCCTACAACGTCCTGCGCAACCTCGGGGGCAGCGTGGGCATCGCGCTCGCCACCACCTATCTCGCCCAGCGCAGCCAGTTCCACCAGCACAACCTGGTGAGCCACGTCACGGTCTGGGATCCCGCGACGCAGGATCGGCTGGCCCGGTGGACGAGCCACTTCCTGGCCCAGGGCGCCGATTCGTTCACCGCGCAGCGCCGCGCGCTGGCCATGCTCTACCACGACGTGGTGGGCCAGGCCCAGGTGCTGGCCTACGCGGACGACTTCTGGCTGCTCGCGATCCTGTTCTCGATCGTGCCGCTCTTCCTGCCGCTCATGCGGCGCGTGCACGCCGAGCCCGTCGCGCCGCGCGAGGAGGACGACCCCGGCCAGGTGCGTCCGCTGCCCGCGCCGGTGGACTGAGCCGCGTCAGTCGCGGCTGGTGACCGCGTACCCGCGCGGGTCCATGCAGCGCCTGAACTGCAGGCGGCCGACATATCCCATCCCCGACTCGTCGTTGCACGCCTTCAGGTCGCGGCCGACGACCTCCACGGCCTGACGCGGCTCCGCCTTCGAGCGCACCTCGACCCCGCCGCCGTTCGAGCTGTAGGTCACCACGTAGCCGCGGCTGATCAGGCAGGCGTCCCTCATCCGGCCGGAGTGCTCCAGCGTACGCGCGTACTCCCGGCACTCCGCGCGGTCCTTCGACTCCTGGGGATTGGACGCGGTGCTGGCGCATCCGCCGAGCAGGATCGCCAGGATCATCGCCGGAGCGAGTCGGGTCATGGTTCCCTCCCGGGTGGTGGTGTCAGACACGATAGGCGCCCGGCCCCAGGGCCAGGAGCAGCAGGCAGCGCGCGAGCAGCACCAGATCGTACGAGTAATCGGTGAAGGGCTTGTGCCACTTCGTGGCCTTGACGACGGTGCCCATCATCAGCCGCGTGGCTAGGAGGATCGCGTCGGTCCAGCGGGACAGTGGCGCCAGCCCCGGCTCCAGCCACATGTCGGATCTCGACGTCGAGCGTACTCCTCCCGGTCGCCGATCGACAAGAACCGCGGACCCGGGCCGGACGGGGTAGAGTAGGGCCATGAAACCCGAGCCCGAGCACCCGCTGGCCGCGCCCGCCCCTGGCCTCACCCATCCCTGGCCCGAGCCCCCCGAGGGCGGCACGAGCATCCTGGTGGCCCCCGGCATCCGCTGGATCCGGATGCCGCTGCCCTTCCAGCTCAACCACATCAACCTGTGGCTGCTCGACGACGAGGCCGGCGTGACGGTGGTGGACACCGGGGTCGGCCTGCCGCCGACCCGCGAGCTGTGGGAGAAGCTCTTCGCGGGTGAGCTGGCCGGCCGGCCCCTGGTGCGCGTGCTCGTCACGCACTTCCACCCCGATCACATCGGCAACGCGGACTGGCTGGCGCAGCGCTTCGGGGTCGAGCTCTGGTGCCCGCAGGCCGAGTGGCTCATGGCGCACCTGGCCTGGCAGGGGATGGGCGGCAACGACTCGGAGAAGCGGCTCAACCACTATCGCCGTCACGGCGTCCCCGCCGAGCAGGCCGAGGCCTTTCGCGGCCTCGGCAACCACTACCGCAAGCTCGTGCCCTCGGTGGCGCCCAGCTTCCGCGCGGTGCGCGAGGGCGACGTGGTCACCATCGGTGGACGCCGGTGGCACGCCTTCACCGTGATGGGGCACGCCCCCGAGCATGCCTGCCTCTTCTCCCCGGAGGCGAACGTGCTGATCTCGGGCGACCAGGTGCTGCCCAAGATCACCACCAACGTGAGCGTGTGGCCCGACCAGCCCAACGGCAACCCGCTCAAGCTCTACCTCGACTCGCTCGGCCGCTTCCGGCCGCTGCCCGAGGAGACCCTGGTGCTGCCGTCGCACGGGCTGCCCTTCCGGGGCCTGCACAAGCGGCTCGACTACCTGCAGCACCACCACGACGAGCGCCTCAGCGAGACGATCGACGCGCTCGCCGAGCCGCGGACCGCCCACGAGTTGGTGCCGGTGCTTTTCCGCCGGCAGCTCGACACCCACCAGATGGGCTTCGCGATCGGCGAGACCGTCGCCCACCTGCACTTCCTGGAGGCGCGGGGCCAGGCCGCCCGCCTCGTCGACGGCCTGGGCGTGCACCGCTTCCGCAAGGCCTGAGGGCGCGGCCGGCTACGGCAGCAGCAGGGAGACGAGCT
>DATFUK010000006.1:0-3511 GCA_035260865.1 Candidatus Methylomirabilota bacterium
GGCGACGTGATGAATCGCGATCTTCGGGTGCTGCCCTCCCCGCTCGGTGACATGCTCTTCGAGTCGCTGTCCCGGGGGCGCTCGGTCACCCGGGTCGAGGTCCAGCTCGCCCTCCGCAACCTGCCCCTCGAGATCTCGACCTACCCCGTGATGGGCGACAGCACCGCACCCATGGGCGCGGTGCTCGTGTTCGAGGACTTGACCGCCCAGCGCCTGCTCGCCCAGGAGCGGCGCGGCGCCGAGCAGCTCCAGCTCCTCACCCAGGTGGTGGCCCGGATCGCGGACGAGATCAAGAATCCGCTCGTGTCCATCAACGCGTTCATGGAGCTGATCGGCGAGCGCTACGACGACGCGACCTTCCGCAACCAGTTCTCCTCGGTGGTGGGTCGCGACGTCCGGCGCCTCGTGCAGATCTTCGACAAGCTCGCTGCGCTGGTGAACGACAGCGACTACAAGCGCGAGACGCTGGACCTGCGTCAGGTGGCGGAGGAGGGCCTGGCCGAGCTGGGCGCGCAGGCCCTGCCCGACGGCGACGGAACGGCCCGGCTCCTCACCTTCACCGACGAGTCCACCCAGAAGCACGTCACCGCGACCCTGTCCCACGAGGGCTCGTCCTTCCTCGTGCGCGGTGATCACGCGATGTTCAAGAAGGCCATGTCCTACCTGGTCTGGTATCTCCTGCGCAAGACGCCTGGGGCCGAAGCCAAGATCTCGGTGACCATCTCCCACCTGGTGAGCGAGGAGCGCGTGCGCCTCACGGTGGCCTCCCGCACCACCGAGGTCCGGGTCGAGGAGCTGCAGGCGATCTTCGATCCGATCCAGGTCGTCCAGGAGAATCTCATCGACGTGGGCCCGAGCGTCAGCCAGCGGATCCTCGAGAGCCAGGGCGGGCGACTCGAAGCCAAACAGGGCCGCGGCGAGGTGAGCTTCAGCGCCTCGCTGCCGGCAGCGGGGCAGCCATGAACGAGCGTCCCAAGGTGCTGGTGGTGGACGACGAGATGGGTCCGCGCGAGTCGCTGCGCATGATCCTGAAGCCGCGCTACGAGATCGCGACCGCGGACAGCGGCGAGGCCGCGCTCAAGACCCTCGGCACGTTCCGCCCCGACCTCATCTTCATGGACATCAAGATGCCGCAGATGGACGGCATCGAGCTGCTGCGCCGGATCAAGGGCGCGGATCCCAGCATCGAGGTCGTGATGATCACGGCCTACGCCTCGCTGGAGACCGTGAAGAACGCGCTGACCCACGGCGCCTTCGAGTACCTGATCAAGCCCTTCAGCCGGCAGGATCTCGAGGAGACCGCGCGCCGGGCCCTCGCCCGCCGGCAGACCGAGCTGGGCACGCGCAACCAGCTCACCGCGCTCGTCAACGAGATGCGCGCGCAGACCGCCAGGACCCGCAGTCAGGAGCTGGTGACGCGGGGCGAGCAGGGCGACCAGTCCTTGCGGGTCACCCAGCTGTCGATCCTGCGCGAGATCTCGCGCAGCCTGCTCGGCCAGCTCGACTTCCGCCAGCTCACCGCCGCGATCACCTCGCAGCTCAAGGACGCGCTGGGCTACGAGGAGGCCACGGTGCGCCTGGGGGCGACGCCGCCCGATGGCCCGTCCGGAGAGACGCGCGTGGTCTGCCCGATCCGCGAGGACGGCAAGGTCCTCGGCTACCTCACGGTGGCCAATCGCGCGGGCACGCGCCCGATCGACCCCCGCGAGCGCGAGCTGCTCGAGATGCTGTCGGACTACCTGGCCGTCGCCATCCACAACTCGCGCCTGTATGGCGAGGTGGCCGAGACCAAGCAATACCTGGAGCACCTCATCTCCTCCGCGGGCGACGCGATCGTCTCGGTGGACAGCGAGGGCAACATCCGCGGCTGGAATCCCGCCGCCGAGCGGATCTTCGGCCAGGCCGCCGAGCAGGTGGTGGGCCAGCCCTTCGCCGGCCTGGTCCCCGCCGAGCCGTACCGGATCGCGCGGGCCGCCCTCTCCGGGGAGAACCCGGTGCGGGCCTTCGACGGCACCACCAAGCGGACGGACGGGCGGCCCCTGAACCTGGCCGTCACCCTCTCGTACCTGCCCGGGCGCGACGGCGGCCCCGCGGGCATGCTCGCCATCGTGCGCGACATGACGACCCAGCGCGAGATCGAGGCGCAGATGCACCAGTCCGAGCGGCTCACCGCGCTCGGCCAGATGGCGGGCGGCATCGCGCACGACTTCAACAACCTGCTCCAGGCCATCCTGGGCTACGCCCAGCTCATGGCCCGGAGCCCGGGCAACGCCGACGTGGTCCGCCGCGGCCTCGACGTCATCGAGAAGGCGGCCAACGGCGGGGCCGAGACCGTGCGCCGCATCCAGAAGTTCGCGCGGCTCCGGCCCGACGAGCCCTTCGTGACGATGGATCTCAACCAGGTCATCCGCGATTCGCTGGCCATCACGCGGCCGCGCTGGGAGGAGAAGAAGGTCAAGGGCGGCGTGCCGCTGCAGCTCGAGCTGGAGCTGGGCCCGGTCCCGGTGGTCATGGGCCGGCCCGCCGAGCTGAACGAGGTCCTCACCAACCTCGTGCTGAACGCGATCGACGCCATGCCGAAGGGCGGGATCCTGCGCATCCGCACGCGCCTGGGAGATCATCGCCACGCGCTGATCACGGTGGCCGACACCGGCATGGGCATGTCGGACGAGGTCCGCAAGAAGGTGTTCGATCCCTTCTTCACCACCAAGGGCGAGGAGGGCACCGGCCTCGGCCTCTCGGTCTCCCACTCCATCGTGGAGCGCCACGGTGGCGACCTGAAGGTGGACAGCCGTCCGGGCGAGGGCACCACCTTCACGATCACCCTGCCCATCGGCATGAACCCGAGCGGCGAGGCCACCCAGGGCGGCGAGCCGGGCACCGACCGGAAGGGGCGCATCCTGCTCGTGGACAACGATCCCCAGGTGCTCTCGATCCTGGGCGAGATGCTCAAGGACGCGGGCCATCACGTGCTGCCCGTCCCGAGCGGGCCCGAGGCCCTCCGCGTCTTCGTGCCCACCGGCTTCGACCTCGTGATCACCAACGTGGGCATGCCCGAGATGAGCGGCTGGGACGTGGCCGAGCAGCTCCGCGCCCGCGATCCGAACGTCCCGGTGATCTTCATCACCGGGTGGGGCCTGCAGGAGGAAGATCAGGCGCGCTGCCGCCGCCTCGGCATCACCGCGCTCCTCTTCAAGCCGGTCCCGCCGCCCGAGCTGCACCGCAAGGTGCAGGTCGCGCTGGCCTCCGCCCGCCCGCGGTAGACCCGCTTCACCCGGCGGGGTATCGTTGACGCATGTCGCGACTGGTCTCCAGCAAGCGGGCCAAGCTCCCGGCCAGCGCCTTCGCCTATATCGACTCGCGCGGCCGGAGGCGGCTGCCGATCCACGACGAGGCGCACGTCCGGAACGCGCTCGCCCGGTTCAGCCAGGTCGGCTTCGAGGACGACGCCGCCCGTGAGCGCACGCGCACCCGGCTCCTGAACGCGGCGAAGAAGTACCGCATCGTGCCG
>DATFUK010000007.1:0-2003 GCA_035260865.1 Candidatus Methylomirabilota bacterium
CGTCGACGGGCCCGCTCAGGATCTGGACGTTCGAGACCATGTGGCAGATGCGCGAGGGCGGTTGCTCCGCCCAGTGCACACCGGTGCGGATCTGCTTCACGCGGCGCGTGAGCGTGTCCTTGCCCTCGTCGAACCAGTTGACGTCCATGCCCTCGCGCGTGAACTCGCGCGCGGGCTCCTCGGCCGGCACGTTGCGGCGCATCGGCATCCAGTAACGACTGTCCTCGGTGAAGAGATCGAGCCAGTCCTCGTAGCGGCGGGCGTCGAGGAGCTCGGCTTCCCGGTAGAGGAACTGCTCGATCTCCTCCTTGAGGAGCAGCCGGGCGAGCGCGGGAGACTCGACGCTCACCGGGGACCGAGCTCCTTCCAGCTCGCGGCCTCCATGAATTGACGCCAGCGCGTGTAGAAGGCTCGCTGGTTGTTCTCGCTCGCATTGCCCGTCACCACGCTGATGCGGCCGGGGAGCGCGAGGCCGTGGTCCTCGAAGCCTTCGGTGGCGCGGCCCAGGCCCATCTCGTAGTTGTAGGGATGCCGGCGGGCGATGGTCCCGCGGCTCGCCGCGTGCGCGTAGTTCCAGTTCTCCATGTCGTCCTGCTCGGTCAGCCCCGCTGGTCCCGAGTACCGGATGTAGTAGTGCCGGAGGAAGTCCTTGACCTCCGCGGGCGCATCCGCGTCGACGAGATACCAGCGCCACACCTCGGTCTGGTGCGCTCCGCGTGGATGCCACGCGGCGATCGTCCGCGGCTGCCGGGCGAGGGGAGACGCATTCGGAAAGACGGTGCCGGGCCCACCGAAGAGCCGCCACCCGGCGCCCCGCCGGCGCTTGCGCTCTTCCTCGCAGCGGCGGAAGTAGTCGGCCACCTCCGGCGCCTCCTGGTAGGCGGGCGCGAGCGCCGCGTCGGGCGGGCGGAGGAAGGCGATCATCGAGTGGCCGAGGTCGGGGAAGGACACATCGAGCCAGCGGGACTCGTTCCGCTCCTGGTTGTCGCGGCGGCCCTTGCCGCTCGGTCCGATGCCCACCATGTCGACCGAGCGATGGCTGACGCCGTGGTACCGATCGCCCGAGAAGTTCTCGGCGGGGAACTTCCAGTTGCACGGGATCAGCCACTTGTGGACGCCGCCGATCACCTCGGTGCCGCCCTCGCGCCCATCCCAGGCGTCGAGCAGGAGATCGAGATACAGCTTGTAGCCGCCGATGTAGTCGGCGAACGACGGGGCGTCGGGATCCCAGGTCGCCCAGATCAAGCCCTTGTAGTTCTCCATGTGGGGCACTTCGATGAGGCCCCAGCGGGACCGGTCGAGCTGCGGCCCGTACGCGTCCTTCACGAAGGGAACGCCCACCAGCGCCCCATCGGTGCCGTAGCTCCAGCCGTGATAGGGGCACTGGAACTCGGCGGTATTGCCCTCGTCGTAGCGGCAGACCTTCATGCCGCGGTGCCGGCACGAGTTGAGATACACCCGGATCCGCCCGGCCGCGTCCCGGCAGAGGATGACCGACTCCTCGCCCATGGAGGTGACGAAGAAATCGCCGGGGCGCGGGACCTGGCTCTCGTGGCCGAGCAGGAGCCAGGCGCGGGCAAACACGCGCTCCAGTTCCTGGCGGTAGATCTCTTCGCTGACGAAGATCTCCCGGCTGATGATGCCCCGGTCGACATCCACCAGTCCGGCCAGACTTCCGCGCTTCGCATCGATCATGCTGACCCTCCCCGCCGGGGCGCGCGCCCGCCGGCGCGGCGACGATAGCGCCGGCCGGGCGGGGCCGCAAGGCCGTCTTTGGAGAACCGGTCAGCGGTCGGCGCGAGCCAGCGGGGCCATCGGGATCACCGGCTCAGGCTATGTCCTCCCGGGCGAACCCGGTGACGCGCTTGTACTCGTCCGAGAGACGCTCCATTTCGGCCCGCGTGATGTGGCGGTCGAGGTCGTCGAACGGGGCGTCGCCCACCAGCTCCTCCACCCGGCGGATCAGGTAGTCCGGCGGCTGCTCGCGGTTGGTGCGGACGACG
>DATFUK010000008.1:0-5542 GCA_035260865.1 Candidatus Methylomirabilota bacterium
GACCGAGAGCTTGTCCATGTCCTCCAGGCGATTGAGGGCGCGGATCCAGTTGCGGTAGAACGCCTCGCCGATCCCGCCCGCGGACAGCACGGTGCGATCCATGCCCGAGCAGAACGCGCGCCCCGCTCCGCGCACCACCACCACCCAGACCGCCTCGTCCCGGGCCGCGGCCTCGGCCGCCTCCGCCAGCTCGGCGGAGAGCGCGAGGTCGAGCGCGTTGAGCACGCGGGGCCGCGACAGCGTGATGGTGGCGACCCCGTCGCGCGCCTCGTAGGTCACCCGCGGCTCGCTCACGGCTGGCTCCGCGCCCCCAGGATCTCGCGGGCGATGACCATCCGCTGGATCTCCGACGTCCCCTCCCCGATCTCAGTCAGCTTCGCGTCACGGAAGATCCGCTCGATGGGGAACTCGGTGATGTAGCCGGCGCCCCCGTGGATCTGCAGCGCCTTGGTGGCCGCCTTCATCGCGACCTCGGAGGCGAACACCTTCGCCATGGAGGCCGCCACCTTGGCGGGCCGGCCCGCGTCCTTGAGGGCGGCCGCGCGCAGCGTGAGCAGGCGCGCCGCCTCCACCTCGGTGCCGATCTCGGCGATCATGCCCCGCAGGCCGTTGAACTCGGCGAGGGTCTTGCCGAACGCGGATCGCTGCTTCATGTACTTGACCGCCTCGTCGAGCGCGCCCTGGGCGATGCCCACCCCCATGGCGGCCATCGCGACGCGCCCGCCTTCCAGCACCTGCATGGTGTTCACGAAGCCCTGGTCGCGCGGACCGCAGAGGGCGGTCGCGGGCACCCGCACGTTGTCGAAGTGCAGCTCCGCGGTGTTGGAGGCGTGCAGCCCGAGCTTCCGGTAGGGCTTCCCGGCGCTGAAGCCGGGGGTGCCGCGGTCCAGGATGAAGGCGGAGATGCCCTTGTTCCCGCGCGTCGGATCGGTGACCGCCATCACCACCGCCACCTCGGAGACCCCCGCGTTGGTGATGAAGGCCTTGCTGCCGTTGAGCACGAAGTGCTCGCCCTCCTGGACCGCGCGCGTGCGCATGGCCGCCGCGTCGGAGCCGGAGCCGGGCTCGGTGAGCCCCCACGCGCCGAGGACCTCTCCCCGGGCCAGCCGCGGCAGGTACCGCGCCTTCTGCTCGGAGGACCCGAAGAGGGCGATGTGGTTGGTGCAGAGGGAGTTGTGGGCCCACATGGTGATGCCCACCGAGGCATCCACCCGGTTCAGCTCCTCGACGGCCAGGGCGTAGGAGACGTAGTCGAGCGCGGCGCCGCCGTACTCCTCCGGCACCAGCGCCCCCATCAGCCCGGTGCCCGCGAGCTTGGCGAAGATCGCGTGGGGGAACTCGGAGACCTCGTCGAAGTGGTGGATGACCGGGGCCACCTCGCGCTCCGCGAAGTCGCGCGCGAGGGCGCGGACCTCCTGCTGCTCGGGCGTGAGGGCGAAGTTCATCGCGACGGCGAAGCCACCAGGATCGCCACCGGGTACGCGAAGTGGATCGCCCCGTCGATGCGCCGCGCGCGCACCCCCAGCGCGTCGTCGTCGAGCGACGCCTCGAAGAGGGCGCGGATGCGGTCGGCGTCGCCCGGGGCCGGGAACGAGCGCGACAGCAGCCCCTCCACCTCCGCCCGTACCTCGCAGCGCGTGACCGCGGGCATGGGCAGCCCGGCCGCCTCGAAGAGCCCGGCCAGCTCGGCCAGCGACAGGGCGCGCACGTGCGAGGGATCGCGCAGCCGCTCCATCCGGTTGAACGCGGCCGCCCGCGCCGGATCGGGCGAGACCGCGGTGTCGGCCACCACCACGCGACCGCCCGGGGCGCACACCCGCGCCATCTCGCGCAGGACCGCGCCGGGATCGGGAAAATGGTGGAAGGCGAACCGGGAGACCACCAGGGAGAACGTCCCGTCGTCGTAGGGGAGCGGCCGCACGTCGCCGATCTGCAGGGTCACGTTGACGAGCCCGCGCTCGGAGGCGAGAGCGCGGGCGCGCTCGATCATCGCGGGGGTAAGGTCGATGCCGGTGACGTGATGGGCGACCCGGGCGAAGGCCGCCGCCACCAGCCCGGGGCCGCAGGCCACGTCGAGCACGGTGTCGGCCGGCCCCGCCCCGCTCGCGGTCACCAGCCGGCGGAGGGCCTCCTCGTCGCGGATGCCGGGCGCGGTCGAGAACGGCACCGCCTGCCGGGTAAACGGATCGAGGATCGCCTCGCGGTTGTCCGGTTGAGCCATGGGATGACGCGCGCGGCTAGACCGTCGCCCGGATGTGGTCGCGGACGAACCGGATGATGTCCTGGGTCGACGTGCCGGGGGTGAACAGCTCCTTCACCCCGAGCGCCTTGAGCGCCTGGATGTCGTCCTGGGGGATGATGCCGCCCCCGAAGACCGCGATGTCGTCGGCGCCCTTCTCCTTCAGCAGGTCGAGCACGCGGCCGAAGAGGTAGTTGTGGGCGCCCGAGAGCACCGAGAGCCCGATCGCGTCCACGTCCTCCTGCACCGCGGTGGCCACGATCTGCTCGGGGGTCTGGTGCAGACCGGTGTAGATCACCTCGAAGCCCGCGTCCCGCAGGGCCCGCGCCACGATCTTCGCGCCGCGGTCGTGCCCATCGAGACCGGGCTTCGCCACCAGCACGCGGATCTTTCGCTCGGCCATGGTCGGTCCCCCGTTCAGCGCAGGAGCGCGCGGATGCGCTCGCCCGCTTTCATGATCTGGTCCCGGTGGCCGGGCACGAGCTTCCAGTCGAAGCCCTTGCCGTCGTTGGCCCAGCGCGGGATGAGGTGCAGGTGGAAGTGCGGCACCGACTGGAAGGCGGCGGCGCCGTTGGCCTGGAGCATGTTGAGCCCGTCCGGCGCGAGCGCCTCGCGGATGGCCCGCGCCACCTGCTGGGCCGCGGCGATCGTCGCCTGCAGGTCCTCCACCTCCACCTCGAACAGCGTGGCCGCGTGGGCCTTGGGGATCACCAGGCAGTGCCCATGGGTGACCGGGTTGATGTCCATGAAGGCGAGCGTGCGGTCGTCCTCGAAGATCCTGAGCGACGGGATCTGGCCGTCTCGAATCTTGCAGAAGACACAGTCGGTCATCGCGCGCCCGTCACTTTCGCCATCACGTCCTCCATCCGCCAGCCGTAGATCTGGGGCGGCTCCACCCCGGCCAGGGACAGGTAGCTGTCGAGCTGGCTGCGGTGGTGCACCTCGTGCTCGACCATCGCCATCAGGAAGCGCCACGCCTTCATGGTGCCGCCGTCGAGGTCGCGGCGCGGACTCGCGAGCACCCCGTCGTCGAGCGTGGCCAGGCGGGCCATCTCCTCCCGGTGCACGCCCTCGAGTCGGGCGCGGGTCTGCGCGTGGTCCAGCGCGGCCCCGGGGCTCAGGTCCTCGGTGAACCGGTCCTCCACCACCTTGGTCACGAAGAAACGCTCGGCGCCCGCCAGGTGCCGGACGATCTCCCCGCACGTCATCTCCCCGGGGCGCGGCGCCCAGTCGAGCAGCCCGGGCTCGACCCGGTCGACCGCGGCCCAGGTGCGACGGCGGACTCCGTCCCAGTACCGGGCGAACTCGGCGACGGAGGCGATCATCGTGGGGGCCGCGGCCGCCGCCCGCTCAGATCGCGAGCGTCCAGCCATCGGGGTCCGGGGCCTTGCCGTACTGGATGGCCACGATGGCGTCGTAGAGCTTCTGGGTGAGCGGCCCGATCTTGCCACCGTTGATCACCATCTTCTTGCCCTTGTAGGCCAGCTCGCCCACCGGCGAGATCACCGCGGCGGTCCCGGTGCCCCACACCTCCTCCAGCTTGCCGCGCCCGTGCGCCTCCACCACCTCGTCGATCGACACCTGGCGCTCGCTCACCTTGAGCCCCCACTTGCGCAGCAGGGCCAGGGTGGAGTCGCGGGTGACGCCCGGCAGGATCGTCCCGGTCAGCGGCGGGGTGATGATCTCGTCGCCGATCTTCACCATGATGTTCATGGTGCCCACCTCGTCGAGGTACTTCCGGTGGACGCCGTCGAGCCACAGCACCTGGGTGAAGCCTTCGTGCTTCGCCTCGTCGCTCGCGTAGAGGCTGGCCGCGTAGTTGCCGGAGGTCTTCGCCCCGCCCAGGCCGCCATCGACCGCGCGGACGTACTTGTCGACCACCAGGATCTTCACGGGGGCCATGCCCTCGGGGTAGTAGGCGCCCACCGGGGACAGGATGACGAAGTAGATGTACGACTTGGCCGGCCGCACGCCCAGGAAGGGCTCGCTGGCGATGACGGTGGGCCGGATGTAGAGCGAGGTCCCCACCGTGCTGGGCACCCAGTCGCGATCGACGTCCACGAGCCGCACCAGGGACTGCAGCGCCATGTCCGCGTCGAGCGGCGGGATGCAGAGGCGCTGCGCCGACTTGTTCATCCGCTCCACGTGCTTCTGCGGCCGGAAGAGCCGGATCTTGCCGTCCACGCCGCGGAAGGCCTTGAGGCCGTCGAAGATGGCCTGGGCGTAGTGCAGCACCGCGGTGGCCGGGTCGAGCGAGAGCGGCCCGTACGGCTCGACGCGCGGGTCGTACCAGCCCTTCTCTTCCTGGAAGTCGGCCAGGAACATGTGGTCGGTGAAGATCTGCCCGAATCCCAGGTCGGCGTCCTTCGGCTTGGGCTTGCGGGTCGTGGCTCGGTTGATCCGGATCGCCTCGGTCATGGTTGGCTCCCCCTCATCAGAAGATGATCGGCTCTCGGTAGAGGCCGAACACCCGTCGATACACGTCGGCGATCTCGCCGAGCGAGACGTAGTCCTTCACCGCGTCTACCAGCACCGGCATCACGTTCCGGTTCTCGCGACAGGCGGCGGTGAGCTGCTCGAGGCGCCGGGCGACCCGCGCCCCGTCCCGGGAGGCCTTGACCCGGCCCACCCGCTCGATCTGCTCGCGCTCGATCGCGGGATCGATGCGCAGGTACTCGACCGCCTTCTCGTCGGGCATCACGTACTTGTTGACGCCCACCACCGCCTTCCGGCCCCGGTCGTCCATGAGCTGGTAGCGATAGGCCGCGTCGGCGATCTCCTGCTGGGGATAGCCGATGTCGATGGCCCGCACGATGCCGCCCAGCTCGTCGATCTTGCGGATGTAGTCCATCGCCTGGGCTTCCATCTGGTCGGTGAGCCGCTCCAGGAAGTAGGAGCCGCCCAGCGGGTCCGCGGTGAGCGCCACCCCGGTCTCCTCGGCGATGATCTGCTGGGTGCGCAGCGCGACCGTCACCGCTTCCTCGGTGGGCAGGGCCAACACCTCGTCGTAGGAATTGGTGTGGAGCGACTGGGCCCCGCCCAGCACCGCGGCGAGGGCCTGGAGCGCCACCCGCGCCACGTTGTTCAGCGGCTGCTGGGCGGTCGCGGAGACTCCCGCGGTCTGGGTATGGGTGCGCAGGCGCATCGACTCGGGCTTGCTCGCCCGGAACCGGTCGCGCATCACGGTGGCCCAGATGCGCCGGGCCGCCCGCAGCTTGGCGATCTCCTCGAAGAAGTCGTTGTGGATGTCGAAGAAGAACGACAGGCGCGGCGCGAAGTCGTCCACGTCGAGCCCGCGCTCGA
>DATFUK010000009.1:0-18172 GCA_035260865.1 Candidatus Methylomirabilota bacterium
CTCGTGGAGGAGCTCCCGGCCAAGTCGAAGATCAGCTCGCCGGACCACGTGGGGGAGCTGATCGGGCGCGCGGTGCCGGGAGTTGAGCTCCTGCACGAGCCGGTGCCGCCCGCGGCGATCCCGGTGCGCGCCGGATTCAAATACTTCCAGCTGAGCCGGCACGGGCGCGCCTGGGAGGCCATCAACCGAGCGAAGGCCCTGGCCCTCTATCTGCCCGACGACTTCCCGGAATTGAAGCTTGAATTAGTCGCGATAAAGTCGTAGGTTAGGCTACCCTTGTGACCATCGTTCCGGCCGACCTGCCATAGGCGGACAGAAAAGCGGATGTCCTCAGCCGAGACCGTCGATTTCGAGTCGCTGCTCGCCCCGATCCCCGGGGACAAGCCCGGGGGCGAATCCATCCGCTACGCCGGCCCCTACGACGCGATCGAGGAAGCCCGTCGGGCCGACGACGCGCTGACCCAGGGAGACTGGCAGCGCGATACGAAGGCCTCGGACTGGCGCCGGGTCGTCGAGCTCGCGAGCGACGCGCTGTCCAAGCGCAGCAAGGACGTCCAGGTCGCGGCGTGGATGACCGAGGCGCTCATCCGGCTGCACGGCTTCGCCGGGCTCCGCGACGGCTGCCGTCTCCTCCGCGAGATGAGCGAGCGGTTCTGGGACCACCTCCATCCCGAAGCGGACGGCGACGACCTCGAAGGCCGCGCCGGCCCGATCGAATGGATGAACCAGCGCATGCCCGAGGCGGTGCGGTTCGTCACGATCGCCCAGTCGAGCCGCGGCGACAAGTACGGCTGGTGGCACTGGCAAGAGTCGCGCACCGTCGACAATCTCGGCCGCACCAATCCGGAGGCGCGGAACGCCGCGATCGAGGAAGGGAAGATCTCGGGGGAAGACTTCGACAAGGCGGTCGCGGCCCTTCGCCGGGCCCACTACGAAGCGCTCTTCTCCGACGTCAATCAGGGCAGCGAGGAGCTGCGGGCCCTGATCGCGGAGATCGATACCCGCTTCGGGCGGAACGCGCCGAGCCTGGTCGCGGTGAAACAGGCGGTCGACGACTGTCGGGGTCTCGTCGAGACCATCGTCAAGCGCAAGCGGGAGCTCGAGCCGGACGCGGTGTCCGGCGAGGCGGGGCCGGCGGCGGAGGGGTCGTCCTCGCCGGGGTCCGGAGGCGCTGCGCTCGGCGATCGGGCGGCCGCGCTACGGCAGCTGGCCGAGGTTGCCGCGTTCTTTCGCCGCACCGAGCCGCACAGTCCGGTGTCGTATCTGGTTCAACGAGCCGTGCAGTGGGGGCACATGCCGCTGGAGAACTGGCTTCGGGACGTGATCAAGGACGAAGCCGTCCTGGCCAATCTCCGCGACACGCTGGGTTTGAAGGAAGCTGGCCCGGGCGGCGAGCCGGGAACGGACGTCACCGCCCCTTAGGGCCTGAGTTCACCAAGGAGGAATTGACATGGCGCGAGAGAGCACGCAGCACAAGCTGGACCGGGTACGGCCGCCGCGGGTGCAGATCACCTACGACGTGGAGACGGGCGACGCGATCGAGATGAAGGAGTTGCCCTTCGTCCTCGGGGTACTGTCGGACCTGTCCGGCAAGCCCGAGGAGGCACTGCCCCGCCTGCGAGACCGCAAGTTCGTGGAGATCGACCGGGACAACTTCGACGCGGTGATGCGGGGCATGAAGCCTCGCCTGGCCTACCGGGTCGACAACAAGCTCAGCGACGACAACACCCAGATTGGCGTCGAGCTCAAGTTCAACTCGCTCGAGGACTTCGAGCCGGAGCAGGTCGTCCGGCAGGTCGAGCCCCTCCGCAAGCTGCTGGAGACTCGCCTGCAGCTCCAGGCCCTGCTGGCCAAGATGGACGGCAACGACAAGCTGACCGACAAGCTGCAGGAGATCATCAGCAACACCGACATGCTGAAGAAGATCGGCAGCGAGGTCGGGGCCGCCGACGGTGGCAAGGAGGACCGGGGCAATGGCTAACGAGGCGAAGGGCGCCAAGTCCCAGTCGGCCGAAGCGGCCAGCCAGGAAGCGAGCCTCCTGGACCAGGTCATCGGCCAGACCCGGTCGCGCAACGACGAGCAGCGCGAGGAGTCCCGGCGGCAGATCTCGACGCTGGTCGAAGAGGTGATGCAGGGGCTGAAGATCTCGAAGGACCTCGAGACCACGATCAACGCGCGCATCGCGGACATCGACCAGCTCCTGACCAAGCAGCTCAACGAGATCATGCACCAGGCGGAGTTCCAGAAGCTGGAGGCCTCGTGGCGCGGGCTCAACTACGTGGTGCACGAGAGCGAGACGAGCCCGATGCTGAAGATCCGGGTGCTGAACGCCTCGAAGGAGGATCTGCGCCGCGATCTCGAGCGCGCGGTCGAGTTCGACCAGAGCGCGCTGTTCAAGAAGGTCTACGAGGAGGAGTACGGGACGTTCGGCGGCGCCCCCTACGCGGCGCTGATCGGCGACTACGAGTTCTCGCGGACGAGCCCGGACGTGGGGCTGCTCGAGAAGATCTCCAACGTGGCCGCGGGGGCCCACGCCCCGTTCATGGCCGCGGCCGCCCCCGATCTGCTGAACCTGGAGTCCTACACCGACCTCACCGCGCCCCGGGACCTGTCCAAGATCTTCGAGAGCGTGGACTACGCGAAGTGGCGGTCGTTCCGGGAGTCGGAGGATTCGCGCTACGTGGGGCTGTGCCTGCCCCACATCCTGATGCGCCTGCCCTACGGGCCCGATACGAACCCGGTCGAGGCCTTCCGGTTCAAGGAGGACGTCGACGGGCGCGATCACTCCAAGTACCTGTGGTCCAACGCGGCCTACGCGATGGCGACCCGGCTCACCAGCTCCTTCGCCCGGCACGGCTGGTGCGCGGCCATCCGCGGGGTGGAAGGGGGCGGCCTGGTCGAGAGCTTGCCCACCCACACCTTCAAGACGGACGAGGGCGAGCTCGCGCTCAAGTGCCCGACCGAGATCGCGATCACCGACCGGCGGGAGAAGGAGCTGTCGGACCTCGGGTTCATCCCGCTGGTCCATTGCAAGGGCACGGACTACGCGGCCTTCTTCGGCGCCCAGTCCACCCAGAAGTCGAAGAAATACGACACCGACGCGGCCAACGCTAACGCGCGCCTCTCCACCCAGCTGCCGTACATGCTGGCGATGTCGAGGTTCGCCCACTACCTCAAGGCCATGATGCGGGACAAGATCGGAAGCTTCATGTCCCGCTCGGAGTGCGAGTACTTCCTGAACCGCTGGATCACGAACTATGTGACCATCGACGACAACGCCTCGCCGGCTTTCAAGGCCCAGAAGCCGTTGCGGGAGGCCCGGATCGAGGTCTCCGAGGTGGCGGGCAAGCCGGGAGTGTACCGGGCCGTCGCATTCCTGCGGCCGCATTTCCAGCTCGACGAGCTGTCCGTTTCTCTGCGGCTGGTGGCCGAGCTGCCCCAGTCGACGCGCAAGTAGCTCACAACTCACACACGGGAGGCTTAGTGGGAGCATGGCCCAGGTCGACTACTTCCTGAAGCTCAAGGGGATCGAGGGCGAATCGAGCGACAAGACACACAAGAACGAGATCGAGCTCCTGTCCTGGTCGTGGGGCGCGACCAACGCGGGCAGTCACGCCTCCGGCAGCGGCGGGGGAGCCGGCAAGGTCGCGATTCAGGACTTCCACTTCGTGATGTTGATCAACAAGGCGTCACCGAAGCTCTTCCTGGCCTGCGCCAGCGGTGAACACATCCCGGACGCGCTGCTGACCTGCCGGAAGGCCGGTAAGGAACAGCAGGAGTTCTTCAAGGTCAAGTTCAGCGACCTGCTGGTGTCATCGTTCCAGACCGGCGGGTCGGGGCACGGCGACGTGGTGCCGACCGACCAGATCTCCCTCAATTTCGCGAAAGTCGAGTTTGAGTACAAGCCGCAGAACGCCGACGGCTCGCTGGGCGGCTCGGTCAACACCGGCTGGGACCAGAAGAAGAACGTCAAGGTCTAGTCTCCCGGGAATCGGATCGGGGCCGGCGCGTCTCCGGGCACGCCGGCCCCGGCCATTCAGGGGCCAATGTCGCCGCGACGCCAGGACGAACCGAACCTCGTGCCGTCCGTGCTGGATCGGTTGCTGGGCGACGACCGGCGCCCGGCTCGCCGGCAGCTCTCCGCGGACTCGGAGCTGGACGCGGTGTGGGCCCGTCTGCTCGACGCGGCGGCCACGCGGCTGCGGCCGGAAGTCATCGACGCGTGGATACGGCCGTGTCACCTGCTCGCGGTGGAGGCCGATCGGTGGCGCGTGGCGGTCCCCGACCGTCTGCTCCGTGACCGGCTCGCCCAGCACTATCTCGACCCGCTCCAGGATTCCGCCGCCGAGGTCGCGGGAGGCAAGCCCCGCATCGTCCTGGTCGTGGACACCGCGCTCGGCAGCTACGGGATCCGGGAGCTCAAGCGGGCGGTGGCCCGGGACCTCGAAGCTTTGCTGAACACCCGCCGGGAAGCCCTCGAGGAGCTGCCGGAGTCGCTCGAGGAGGTCCGGCGCTCGCTCGTCACCTACGGGCTCCCGGATTTCACCGCGGCGAGCCTCCAGAGCCTGCGCGACGTGACGCGCATCCGCCGGGCCCTGGAGGACACCATCGCCGCGTTCGAGCCCCGCCTGGATCGAGTCCGGATCACGGTGGAGGACTCCGAGGGCACCGAGCGCGCCATGCGCTTCCGGATCGAGGGCTGGCTGCGCCTCGAGCCCAACCCGGAGCCGGTCTCCTTCGACACGATGCTGCAGCTCACCACCCGTGAGTACACCGTGCAGGGCCGGGACTGATGGCCGACGAGATCCTCACGTACTACGAGCGGGAGCTGTCCTTCCTTCGCCAGACCGGAGCCGAGTTCGCGGCCAGCTATCCGAAGATCGCGAGCCGTCTGCTGCTCGAAGCGGACAAGTGCGAGGACCCTCACGTCGAGCGGCTGATCCAGGCGTTCGCCTTCCTGGCCGCGCGCATCCGCTACAAGCTCGACGACGATTTCCCCGAGATCACCGATTCGCTCCTCAGCGTGCTGTACCCGCACTACCTGGCCCCGGTCCCGTCGATGGCGATCGTGCAGTTCGTGCTGGACGCCGAGCGCGGGAAGCTGACCGAGCCCTTTCGCATCGCCCGCGGCGCGAAGCTCTTCTCGCCGCCGGTGAGCGGGGCGCCGTGTCGGTTCCGCACCGCCTATCCGGTGACTCTCTGGCCCTTGACCGTCGCCTCGGCCCGCCTGGGCCCCGCCGACGGCCTCGGCGCCTCCAAGCGCGCGGTCTCGGTGATCCGGCTCGGCCTGCGGGCCCAGGGCGGCACTTCGATCGCCGGGTTGCGCCCCGAGGCGCTGCGCTTCTTCCTGCACGGCGAGGGCCACCAGACCTGGCCGCTCTACGAGCTGCTCTGCAACAACGTCCGCGAGGTGCAGCTCCGTCCCGGCGCCGGACGCCCGGGCCCGCCGATCCGCCTGGGGTCGGACTGCATCCGCCCGGTGGGCTTTGCCCCCGACGAGGGGCTGCTGCCATACGGCCCCCGGTCCTTCCTCGGATACCGCCTGCTGCATGAGTACTTCGCGTTTCCCGAGAAGTTCCTCTTCGTGGACGTGACCGGGCTCGACGCGGCCGCGAAGGCGGGTTTCGGGGAGGAGCTCGAGATCCTGATCTTCCTCGACCACATGCCCCAGCTGAGCGACGTCATCGCCCCCGCCACGTTCCGGCTCGGCTGCGTGCCGGTGGTCAACACCTTCGACCAGATCGCCGAGCCCATCCGGGTGAGCGAGACCGAGTCGGAGTACCGGGTGGTGATCGACGGGCGGCGGCAGGACGCGACCGAGGTCTACTCGGTGGACTCGGTGGTGAGCGTGTCCCCCGACGAGCCGGAGCCGCTCGTCTACCGGCCGTTCTACTCCTTCAAGCACGAGATGGACCAGGCGCAGCAGCGCACCTTCTGGTACACCACGCGCCGCCCGTCCGACCGCAAGGGCGACGCGGGCACCGAGGTCTACCTGTCGCTGGTGGACCTGGACTTCAAGCCCTCGAGACCGGCCGCCGACACCCTGACCGTCCACGTGACGTGCACGAACCGGGACCTGCCCGCCCGGCTGCCGTTCGGCGGCGAGCGCGGCCTGCTCGAGCTGGAGGGCGCCGCGCCGCTGTCCCGGATCCTGTGCCTGACCAAGCCGACCAGCGTCGCGCGGCCGCGCATGGGCCGGGGCGCCCAGTGGCGCCTGATCTCCCATCTCTCCTTGAACTATCTGTCGCTCGTCGACGGCGGCCGCGAGGCCCTCCAGGAGATCCTGCGGCTCTACGACTTCTCGGGCTCGCCGGTGGTGCGCCAGCAGATCGCGGGCATCCTCGACGTGCGGAGCCGGCGGGTGGTGGGCCGCCCGGCCTCGATGCCCTGGAACGGCTTCTGCCGGGGGCTCGAGGTCACGGTCGACCTCGACGAGGAGCAATACGTCGGCACCGGCGTCTACCTGTTCGCGTCCGTCCTGGAGCGCTTCTTCGGGCTGTACTCGTCCCTCAACTCCTTCACCCAGCTCGTCGCGCGGACCCGTCAGCGCAAAGAGCTCCTCAAGCGATGGCCTCCGAGAGCCGGCGAACAGATCCTTCTGTAGAGGAGCTCCTCTTCGCCGAGGGGTTCCGGTTCGAGTTCTTCCAGGCCGTCCGCCTGCTCGAGAAGGTGTTTCCCGAGCGGGGTCCGGTGGGGCGCGACGCCCGTCCCGGCGAGGAGGTCGTCCGCTTCCACGCCCATAACACGCTGACCTTTCCGCCAAGCTCGATCGACGATCTCTCGCGCTCGGACGAGGGAACGCCCGCCTCGATGGTGGTGGCCTTCATGGGCCTGACCGGTCCGTCGGGCGTGCTGCCGAGACACTATACCGAGCTCGTGCTCGAGGAAGAGCGGCGTCGCGAGCGCGGCCTCGCCGCGTTCTTCGACGTCTTCAATCACCGGGCCGTCTCGCTGTTCTACCGGGCGTGGCAGAAGTACCGCGTGCCGATCGCGCACGAGCAGGCGAATCGGCCCGGCGCGGCGCCGGACCCGTTCAGCGAATCGCTGTACGCCCACTTCGGCATGGCGACGCCCGGCCTGCGGGGCCGACTCGCGGTGGACGATCAGAGCTTCGTCTTCTATTCGGGCCTGCTCTCCCAGCAACCGCGCTCCGCGAGCGCGCTGGAAGGGATGATCGCCGACTACTTCGCGGTGCCCGCCAAGGTCGGGCAGTTCGTGGGGGAGTGGCTGCCCCTGGCGGAGGACAACCGCTCCCGTCTCGGGCGGGCGGGCCGGCCCGGCGAGGACGACCGCGGCGCCCACAACGTGCTGGGGCGCACCGCGGTGGCCGGGAAACGCTTCTGGGATCAGCAGGCCGGCTTCCGCCTGCGTCTGGGTCCCATGGACTTCGAGCAGTTCTCGGAGCTGCTCCCGTCGGGCCCGCGGTTCCGGGTCCTCGCGCAGCTGGCCCGCTTCTTCGTCGGTCAGGGGCTCGATTTCGACGTGCAGCTCGTTCTGAAGGCCGAGGACGTTCCTGCGTGCCGGCTGGGTGACCGGGGGCCGCGGGCCCCCCGCCTCGGCTGGTCCACCTGGCTCCCGCGAGGAGCGCGGGCGGGGGACGTCGACGATACCGTGCTGGGCCGCCGCTGGACATGGGGCGCGCTACCCGATCGCGCATCAGTGAGGAGAGCCGCATGAACGTCACCTTGAAGGCCCTGGTCGCCAAGCTGAACGACACCTGCCGCGTCGCCCTGGAAGGCGCGGCGGGTCTTTGCCTGACCCGCACCCACTACGACGTCGACGTCGAGCACTTCCTGATGAAGCTCTCCGAGGTGCCGGACGGCGATACCGCGCGGATCATGAAGCACTACGGCGTGGACCCGGGCAGGCTCGGGGCCAGCCTCACCCGGGCGCTCGATCGGCTGAAGACGGGGAACGCGCGCACGCCGTCCCTCGCGCCCCGGATCACGCGCTGGCTGAGCGAGGCGTGGACGCTGGGCTCCGTCGAGCTGGGCGCCTCCGCGCTGCGCTCCGGCCATCTGCTCCTGGCGCTCCTCGCCGATCCCGACCTCGCCCGTCTCGTCGCGGAGTCGAGCCCCGAGCTCACCAAGGTCTCGGTCGAGGACCTGACCAAGCGATTCGCGGAGCTGACCGCGGGCTCGGTCGAGGACGCCTACCGGTCGCCCAGCGTCGTGGACGGGGCGCCCGCTGCGGCCGCCGGCGGCAAGACCCCCGCGCTCGACCAGTACACCGTCGATCTCACCGCGAGGGCCCGGCAGGGCGAGATCGACCCGGTGCTCGGGCGGGACTTCGAGGTCCGCCAGCTCATCGATATCCTCACGCGCCGGCGGCAGAACAACCCCATCCTCACCGGCGAGGCGGGAGTGGGGAAGACGGCGGTGGTCGAGGGGCTCGCGCTCCGCATCGCGGCGGGTGACGTGCCGCCCCCGCTCCGTCCGGTCGCGCTGCGCACCCTGGACCTGGCGCTGTTGCAGGCCGGCGCCGGGGTTCGCGGCGAGTTCGAGAACCGGCTCAAGTCGGTCATCGCCGAGGTGAAGGCCTCGCCGCAACCGGTGATCCTGTTCATCGACGAGGCTCACACCATGATCGGCGCGGGCGGCCAGGCCGGGCAGGGCGACGCGGCCAACCTGCTCAAGCCGGCGCTGGCGCGGGGCGAGCTGCGCACGATCGCGGCGACCACGTGGTCCGAGTACAAGAAGTACTTCGAGAAGGATCCCGCGCTCGCCCGGAGGTTTCAGGTCGTGAAGGTGGACGAGCCCGGAGAGGCGAAGGCGGTCGCGATGATGCGCGGGCTCGTCGCCATGCTCGAGCAGCACCACAACGTACGGATCCTCGACGAGGCGGTCGAGGAGGCGGTACGCTTGTCCAACCGCTACATCTCGGGACGGCAGCTCCCGGACAAGGCGGTGAGCGTGCTCGACACCGCGTGCGCCCGCGTGGCCCTCGGACAGGTGGCGACGCCGCCCGCCCTCGAGGACTGCCAGCGCGTGGTGTCCCAGATCGACACCGAGATGGAGATCCTCGAGCGGGAGGCGATCACCGGCGGCGAGAGCCGGGAGCGCCGGGAGGAGCTGACCCGGAAGAGGACCGAGACCCAGGCGAGGCTCGCGGAGCTCGAGACGCGATGGCAGGAGGAGCGGCGCCTGATCGAGGCGCTGCGCGGCATCCGGACGAAGCTCGAGGCGCACGCGGGCGCGACCAAGGCGGGGGCGGCCGCCCCGGCGGTCGAGGGGCGGCTGACCGACGAGGATCTCGGGAAGCTCCAGGCCGAGCTCGCGAAGCTGAACAAGGAGCTGAGCACGCTGCAGGGCGAGACCCCGCTCATGCAGGTCTGCGTGGACGGCCAGACGGTGGCCGAGGTCGTCTCCGGCTGGACCGGCATCCCGGTCGGCAAGATGGTCAAGGACGAGATCCGGACCGTGCTCTCCATCCAGGAGCTGATGGAGCGCCGGATCATCGGCCAGTCCCACGCGCTCGAGGCGATCAGCCGGCGGATCCAGACCGCGCGGGCCAAGCTCGAGGATCCCCGGCGGCCCCAGGCGGTGTTCTTGCTGGTCGGGCCGAGCGGGGTCGGCAAGACCGAGACCGCGCACACCCTGGCCGACCTGCTGTACGGCGGCGACCGCAACATGGTCGTGATCAACATGTCCGAGTACCAGGAAGGCCACACCGTCTCCGGCCTCAAGGGCTCCCCGCCCGGCTACGTGGGGTACGGGGAGGGGGGCGTGCTCACCGAGGCGGTCCGGCGCCGGCCCTACAGCGTCGTCCTGCTGGACGAGATCGAGAAGGCGCACTCGGACGTGATCGAGCTCTTCTACCAGGTCTTCGACAAGGGCTCGCTGGAGGACGGGGAGGGGCGCGAGATCGACTTCAAGAACACGGTCATCATCATGACCTCCAACGTGGCCACCGACCTGGTCATGAAGCTCTGCGCGGATCCGGCGCGCCCGCCGGACCCGGACGAGCTCATCGAGAAGATGCGGCCCGCGCTCCTGCGCGCGTTCAAGCCGGCCTTCCTGGGCCGGGCCATCGTGGTGCCGTACTATCCCATCGGGGACGAGGCGATGCGGCGCATCATCGAGCTCCAGCTCGGCCGGATCGGCACCCGGCTCCAGGAGAACAACCGGGTTCGGTTCACCTACGACGACGCCCTCGTCGCCGAGATCGCCCGGCGGTGCACCGAGGTCGAGTCGGGGGCGCGCAACGTGGACCACATCCTGACCCGGACCCTGCTGCCCGAGATCTCCCGGGAGTACCTCTCGCGGATGGCCGCGGAGGCCAGCATCGCCCGGGTGCACGTGAGCGTGGACGACGGCGGCCGCTTCGGCTATCAGATCGACTGATGGCGAAATACGTCCAGGCGAACCGGCCGATCGCGGTCACCACCCCGCTGGGGCCCGACGTGCTCCTGCTCACCGGAGTGCGGGGCGAGGAAGGCCTGTCGCGCCTGTTCCGGTTCGAGCTCGACTGCATCGCGGAGGACCCGCAGAAGGTCGCCTTCGACAAGCTGCTCAACGGCCGGGTGACCGTGCTCCTCAAGCTCGACGACAACCGCGAGCGCTACTGGAGCGGGATCTGTAGCCAGGTCGGCGAGGTCGGACGCGACGTGGTGTTCACCCACTACCGCCTGGAGGTCGTGCCGCAGTTCTGGCTCCTGACCCGGCGGGCCCAGAGCCGCATCTTCCAGAACCAGAGCGTCCCCGACATCCTCCGCAAGGTCCTCACCGGCCTCGACGTGACGTTCGAGATCCAGGGAACCTTCCATCCGCGCGACTACTGCGTGCAGTACCGGGAGACCGATTTCAACTTCGCCTCCCGCCTGATGGAGGAGGAAGGGATCTACTACTTCTTCAGGCACACCAAAGACGAGCACCGGATGGTGGTGGCCAATACGCCCCAAAGCCACCCCGACATGCCCCTGGTGAGCCGGATCATCTTCGACGAGAACGCCGGCGACGTGCTGGACGACTCGCGGATCCGGAGCTGGCACAAGAGCCAGTCGCTGACGTCCGGGAAGGTCACCCTGTGGGATCACTCCTTCGAGCTGCCGCACAAGCATCTGGAAGGGGTGGGCACGATCCAGGACACCGTCGCCGCGGGCAAGGTGATCCACAAGCTGAAGGTCGGGAACAACGACCAGCTCGAGCTCTACGACTTTCCCGGTGAGTACGCCCAGCGGTTCGACGGGGTGGACCGGGGCGGCGGGGACCGGGCGGGAGATCTGCAGAAGATCTTCGACGACAACGTACGCACCGCCAGGATCCGGATGCAGGAGGAGGCGGTGGGCGGCCTGGTCGTCTCCGGCTCCGGCGTGTGCCGGAACTTCGTGAGCGGCCACAAGTTCACGCTGGAGCGACACTACGACGGCGATGGCGTCTACGTGCTGACGAGCGTCCAGCACTGGATCACGCAGACCGGCGACTATCGCTCCGGGGAGGGGGGCCAGTTCGAGTACACCAACGCGTTCACCTGCATCCCGTTCGCCCTGCCCTACCGGCCGGCGCGGTCGACCCCGAAGTCGGTGGTGCCCGGCCCGCAGACCGCGGTGGTGGTGGGCCCGCCCGGCGAGGAGATCTTCCCCGACAAGTACGGACGGGTGAAGGTCCAGTTCCACTGGGACCGGGAGGGCAAGGCCGACGCGGAGAGCTCGTGCTGGATCCGCGTGTCTCAGAGCCAGGCCGGCAAGGGCTGGGGCGCGATCTTCATCCCCCGGATCGGGCAGGAGGTCCTGGTGGCGTTCGAGGAGGGAGATCCGGACCAGCCGGTGATCGTCGGATCACTCTACAACGCCCAGGAGATGCCGCCCTATCGCCTGCCCGACGAGAAGACCAAGACCGTCCTGTTCAAGTCGAACACCAGCAGCCACGGCGGCGGCCACAACGAGATCCGGATCGAGGACAGCGCCGGCTCCGAGCAGATCTACATCCACGGCGAGAAGGATCTCGACGTCCGGATCAAGGACGCGGTGCGCGAGTCGATCGGGGGCAACCAGCACCTCACCGTCGATGGCAGCACGAACGAGAAGGTGGGCGTGAACTGGCATCAGAAGACCGGGATGAGCATCGTCATCGAGTCCGGGATGGAGCTGACCATCAAGTCGTCCGGCGGCTTCATCAAGATCGATCCGGCCGGCGTGACGATCATGGGGACCATGGTGCTCATCAACAGCGGCGGAGTTCCCGGCATCATTCCGCTGCCTCCCGACGCCGCGGCCGACAGCGACCCGGGCGCGGTCGACCCGCCGCTCAGCCCCTGACCGCGGGGCGCGGCTAGGGCAGCTGGCTGTACTTGCTGCCGCGCTCGGCCAGGCCGTCCTTCATCAGCCCGATGTCCCGCTCGTTCAGGTCGGGGCCCACCGGACTCTCCGCGAGGCCGCCGTTCCCTTTCAGATCGTCCTCGGTGAAGAGGGGATGGGCGTTGTGCAGGCCCTCGTGGAACGCGAGCTTCGCGTACTGCACGCCCGACAGCGTCTTGGTCTCGCCGCGGATGGTGACCGTCTTGTAGAACTCCGAGCACAGCACGGTGCCCCGCAGCGTGGTGTGGCCGCCGACCAGCGGACTGATCTTGGGCGGGCGCTTCATCTTCGCCACGATGTAGGAGCTCGCCACGTCGTTGACGAAGTGCAGGACCATCGCGTCGGAGGTGCTCCCCTCGCCCCACCCGACGGTGGCGCTGTGGCCGGTGTCGGCGAAGACCCGGTCGAAATAGCCCTTCAGCGCGCTGCTGATCCCGCTGGTGACCTTGCTCTCGGATCCGGTGTGGTCCACCAGCCTGACATTGTAGACGGTCATCGGTAGCCTCCGTGCGCTTGGGTTGTCGAGTTGGCCGGTGGCTCGGTCGTCAGCCGACGAGCAGGGCGAGGCGCGCGACCTCGACCATCTTTTTTTCGAGGGCGGCCGCGCTGACCTGGACCGGGGACGTCTGCGCCTCCAGCTCCCGCCGGAGCACATCCAGGGTGCGGGTGCCGTCCATCAGCCTCAGCAACCGGCGGCCGAGATCGTCCTCGATGTAGACGCTGGTGTGACGCAGGGACGCCACGAACGAGCCGTGCTCGAGCTGCAGACGCGCCACCGGGCTGGCGGTCGGCCGGGGGCCCGGCTCCAGCACGAAGTGCGGCGAGTGGGTGGAAAGCTCCACGAGGCCCGCGGTGTACGCGGCGAGGAGAATGTCGATCAGGGCGCCGGTCTCGTCGGCGGTCACCGGGCCGGGCCGGATGATCCGCAGCAGGTCGTCGAACCCGACCTGGCGGGGCCAGGCCTGGCCGAGCTCGAGCATCGCGGCCTTGGCGAGCGGGTGGTCGGTCGCCAGCCGGGAATCCCCACGCCCGTGGAACTCCACGATGACGTCCGGCGAGTCGACGTCTGGACGCTCGACGGTCGGTCGAGCCGAGGACGCGAAGCGTAACCCGCGCACGGCCTCGCGCCGGAGCCGCCGGTCCAGCGCCACATCCTCGCGGCACAGGAGTGTTTGACGGAAGCGGCGATTGCGCAGGAAGTCGAGGTACTGCTCCATCTGCACCACGCTCTCGTCGGCCAGGAGCCGGATCTGCCGCGCGACCTCGGGCGGATACGCCTGGGGCTGCATCTCGTGGAAGTTCGCCTCCGCGAGAAACTGCAGGCGGTGACGACGGGCGTGGCCGGCGAACTCGCGAAAGTACACCGGCGCGTTGGTGATCGCGAGATCGTCGTGGAAGAGGAGGCCCGGGGAGTGGTCGAGCACGGCGCGCATCTCGCCCGCGAGCACCGCCGCGTCGCTCCCGGCGGTCTGCGGGCAGTCCGCCATGAATTGGGCGAGGGCGCGGGCCTGAGCGATCCGCTCGGATGGATCGGCGATGCCCTCCACGTGGAACTGGAGGATCTGCCACACCGCCTGGCGCAGGTGGCACCCGGGATAGGTGTTGTAGCTGACGAACGCCACGCCGTGCGGGGCGAGGTGGACCTCGCAGATGGCGAGGATCCGATCGCGCACCGGCTCCGGAACCCACGAGTAGATGCCCTGCGCGATGATGTAGTCGAAGGTGCCCAGGGCCTCGGACACGTCCATGATGTCGAGATGGTGCAGAGCCACGTTCCGCAGGCCGAGCGCCGAGGTCGCGCGCGAGCCGGCCGCCACCGCGGTGGCGGCCAGCTCGACGCCCACGAACTCGCTCCCGGGGAGCCCGTACCCCATCGGGATCAGGTTGCTGCCGTCGCCACAGCCCAGCTCGAGCACGCGGCACCGATCGACCGGACGCGGGGTCATCCCGTGCAGCCGGGCGATCGTGGCGAGCCGATCGGGATGGGTCTGGGGCATGGGCAGCGTCCGGTACGCGATGCGGTCGTAGGCGTTCGCAGACGGCGTGGACATGGGTGGGACGGTCGTTCCGGAGCTAGACTAGCATGGAGCTCTGACGCGGTCGGGTTCCGGGCTCGAATCCCGGGATCCAGATGAACCCCCCCGAGACGAGCTGGCCGAGCACCCGGGCGAAATCGTCAGGGCCGATCTGCTCCGGGAACGCGCCGGCCTCCTTCAAGCTGGCGAAGTGCTCGCGGGCGGACACCCGGCCGTCGCAGCGCGCGATGAGTGCCCCCATCCACGGGGCGGCCCGGGCCTCCATGTCGAGCGGTTGATCCGTCTGCATCCGGTAGGCGATCGGAGTGAGCTCGCCGTCCACCATCCGATGGGTGACCACGAACTCGACGGTCGGTGAGGCGACGGGCCGGGTGTCGAGCAGCCACTCGGAGCCTCGGCTGGCCAGCTCGGTCTCCCAGCGCAGGAGCCACGGCAGCGCGGCCTCGCCGACCGCGAGCGAGCGCTGACGTCGCACGGTGAACCCGGGTCGCGGCGCGCGGTGACGCTGGATCACGAGCCCGCCGTAGACGAACTCGCGGATCCGGAGGCTCGCGAACGCCTCCTCGAGCCGGGCTACGCCCGCCGCCCCGCGGCCCGACCTGAGCGCGACGCTCCGGGCGAGGAAGCCGAGGCTGATGGTCTGGCGGGCCATGAAGGCGACGTCGAACGCCGCGCCCTCCGGTTCGAGCCACTGCCGGGCGGCCTGCTCGAACGGGGCGTCCTCGCTATCGACCCCGAGGGTCAAGCAATAGAAGCGGCCGCCGGGACTCAGGTGGCGGGCGAGCTCGGTCACGGCGCGGCGCGTGGTGTCCTGTCCGTCCAGGCCGCCGTCCTGGTAGATGAGGGTCTGGCGCAACGCGGGCACGTACGGAGGATGGAGGACGATGCGGTCGAATCGAAGGTCGTGGACCGGGGCGTACAGGTCGCCCTGCAACACGGTCACGTTGGGCACCGCGTTCAGCCTCTGGTTGAACTCGGCGAAGCGCGCGGCCCGCTCGGTGATGTCGACGGCCCACACGTGGCCGACCGAGCCGGCCGCGACCAGCGCGGCCACCCCGGCTCCGGTTCCGAGGTCGAGGAGGGACTCGCACGGCTCATCGGGCAGGAGGTCGAGGAAGCGCTCCGTGTCGTCGGTGAGGGCCGAGAACACGATGTCCTCCATCCGATCCGTCGCCGAGCCGTCGACGCCGCGAGGCCGGTCGGACGCGAAGTACCGCCCCCGGCGCGGATACAGCATCACGGTTGCGGCCCAGAGACCCTGGCTCTGGGCACTCGGGATCACCAGCCCCAGCGCGGTCAGGATGTCGATCGATCCCGGCCCCAGCAGCGACTCGATCTGCTCGCGGGTGGCGAAGAGACCATCGACGAACAGCTGGGTCAGCAGCTCCAGGGGATGGTCGACCGACGCGGCCCGGGTGCGCCGCCCCAGCAAGCGGGACAGGGCGTCGATGTGGTAGTGGGTGAGGAGCGCGTCCTCGGTGTAGGAGGCGTCCTCCAGCAGCCGCCGGCACGCGGCGAACTGCTCGGGCGAGCCGAAGCGGAAGGGCAGGGACGTCAAGGAAGCCGGACCGAGAACACGGACGAGACCTGGCCCCGGATCCGGGCCGCGGACGGCAGCTCGATGGTGGTCGTCACGGTGTACGGTCCCTCGGCCGCGTCGGGCGGGACGGTCAGCCGCTGCTCGCTGGAGTAGGTGCCCGGGGGAACCGTCACCGTCTTCTCGAGGCGCCGCAGATCCTGATCACCGAACCGGATCGTCCGGGTCTCCTTGACGACCAGCGGCGGCACTTCCGGTGGCGCCAGGATGGTGTAGGTCACTCCGAGGACGACCTGCGAGCCGGGGCGAAGCGTGGCCGGGGCGGTCGCGCCCCGCTCGACCTTCAGGACGATGCCTTGCTCGGGCTGGTAGCTATGGGCGACATAGACGTCGGCGCCGCTCTTCACCCGGGAGATGTCCGCTCCGACCGGCGGCGCCTCCGACGGCCGCCGGGGTGGCGCGGGCGGCGTCCGGCCCGGAGCCGGCTCGGGCTTGGGTGCGCCGGGAGCGGCCGGCTCGCGCACCACCACCTCGCCCCGACGAGGGACGAACTGGATCCCGCCGCGGCCGAGGGCGGTCACCGTATACGGGTAGGTGCCCGCGGCGCCGAAGCGGGCGGTGTAGATGCCGGACTTCGAGGACACCTCCGGCATGCTCGGGACGCGGTCGAACTCCATCTTGATCTCGCCCCGCGCCGGATCACCGTTCACCCACGTCAGCTGCTCCCCGGGCTCCGCGCTGATCGGGTCGGCCGGGAGCGGGTAGCCGGGGACGAGGGGAATGATGCGGCCGGTCGGGGCCTGCGTGGCGCAGGCCGCCAAGCCGACAAGAACAACCACCAGCATGCGGAGTCGTCTGCTCAGGGAGCGCCCTCCTGGGCGTTCGGGTCGCGAGGCCGCGCCTAAGCTAGCACAGAGCCACCCCCTTTCGGCAGGGGCCGGGCCCCCAAGAGAACGACTTACCGGTGTGGATTTCGAGTTAAGCTCGGAGCCGGAGGGTCTCCCAGGGCCGCCACGGGAGCCCCGATCGGCAGGAGGCGCGCTCGATGAAGTATTGCCCAGTCTGCGAGACCGACTACCCGGACGATGTCAGCGTGTGCCCGCAGGACGGCGCCGCCGTGCGCCGGCCCGGCGAGCGCCCCGATCCGTTCGTGGGCCGGGTCATCAAGGGCCGGTACCGGGTCGAGCGGCAGCTCGGGCGCGGGGGTATGGGGACGGTGTACCTGGCCGAGCAGCTCAGCGTCGGCCGGAAGGTCGCCCTGAAGGTGCTCCGGGGGGATTTCGCCCGCGACGAAGGCTTCGTGGCGCGCTTCCAGCAAGAGGCCAAGCTCGTGGCCGGCCTCAACGAGCGGCGCAATCCTCGGGTCACCCTGGTCCACGATTTCGACCAGACCGAGGACGGCAGCGTGTTCATCGTCATGGAGTGGCTCGAGGGCCGCGTCCTCAGTGAGGTGATCCAGCGCGACCGGGCGCTCGAGCTGCGTCGGGCGGTCCGGCTCGCCACCCAGATCGCGGAGGGGCTGGAGGCGGCGCACCGGTCAAACGTCATTCATCGTGACGTGAAGCCGCAGAACATCATGGTGCTCGACGGCGACGACATCAAGCTGATGGACTTCGGCATCGCCCGCCTCCGCGACGCGGGAACCAGCCTCACGCGGGCCGGCACGATGATGGGCACGCCCGCCTACATGGCTCCCGAGCAGATCGAGGGGCAGGACATCACCGACAAGACGGACATGTATGCGTTCGGCATCGTCTTCTACGAGATGCTCACCGGGACGGTGCCGTTCAAGGCCAGCACACAGGCCGCGATCCTGAACAAGCAGCTCCAGGAGCCGCCGGCGCCGCCCTCCCGCCTGCGGCCGGAGATCCCGCGCGAGCTGGAGGCGATCGTCCTCAAGACGCTCGAGAAGGACCCGGCCAAGCGCGAGCAGAGCATGACCGCCATCGTGCGGGCGTTGCGCGAGACGACCCGCCACCTGGGCGACGACCCGTCCGCCGACACGCCCGCGCGCGGAGTCGCGACGATCGTCGTCGAGCCGGCCCGCCGGCCGGCTCCCGTCGCGAGCGGGCCCACCGTCCAGGTCACCCGGACGTTCACCCAGGTCAGCCCCGAGCCCGCGTACGATCCCGCCTTCAGTGCCACCGTGATACGGCACGAGCCGCCTGCGCCGGAGACACCGCCCGAGGTCCATCCCGAGCCGGTCCCTCGCCGGGACGGGAGCCTCCGCCGGCAGCTGGCGATCGGGGGCGCGCTGGCGGCGATCCTGCTCGCGAGCGTTGGCACGGTCGTGTATCTCGTCG
>DATFUK010000010.1:0-5307 GCA_035260865.1 Candidatus Methylomirabilota bacterium
GCAAGTATCTGGCTCAGCGCCTGCTCATCGCTATCCCGACGATCTTCGGCGTCACCTTGCTCATCTTCATCGCCATGCGCGTGCTGCCCGGCGATCCGCTGTCGGCGATCTCGGGCGAGGGCGGGGGCACGTACGTGCTCAACCAGGAGCAGCTCCAGGCCGCGCGGGCGAGCCTGGGCCTGGATCGGCCGTATGTCGTGCAGTACCTCGACTGGATCAAGGACGTGCTGCGCGGCGATCTAGGAAAGTCCTTCTGGCGCGGCGAGCCCATTCGCGAGCTCATCTTCCGCCGGGCGCCGATCACCGGCCAGATCGCGCTGATGGCCGTCATCCTCTCCTGGGTGATCGGCCTGCCGGTGGGCCTGGTCGGGGCGGTGTGGCGGAACTCGTGGACCGACTACGTCTTCCGGCTCGTGGTCACGCTCTTCATGGCCATCCCGAGCTTCTGGGTCGGGCTGATGATCGTCCTCTCGCTGGTCCTGGCCTTCACCTGGAGGCCGCCGCTGACCATCGCGTACCTCTGGGACGACCCGGCCCGCAATCTCCAGATGACCGCGGGGCCGGCGCTGGCCCTGGGGGTCGCGCTGGCCGCGATGATGGCGCGCATCACGCGCTCCTCGGTGCTGGAGGTGCTGGGTGAGGACTACGTCCGCACCGCGCGGGCCAAGGGCCTGCGCGAGCGCGTCGTGGTGTGGCGTCACGCGCTGGTCAACGCCATGCTGCCCATCCTGACCGTGTCGGGGACGGCCTTCGGCGCGCTCCTGGGGGGCTCGGTGGCGGTCGAGCGCGCCTTCGGCGTCCCCGGGCTCGGGCTCGCGCTCGTGTTCGCGGTCGCCGAGCGCGACTGGATGCTCATCCAGAACCTCGTCCTGCTCTACGGCGTCATCTTCGTTCTCATCAACCTGGTGGTCGACGTCAGCTACGGCTGGTTCGACCCCCGCATCCGCTATCAGTAGACGATCGCCGGCCCATGATCGTGGCGCGCTTCTTCCGGTCCTCGCCCCTCGGAGCTCTCTGCGCACTGCTATTGCTCGTGCTGGCGTTGGTGGCGGTGCTGGCGGAGCGGATAGCGCCCCAGAATCCGCTGACCACGAACTACGCGCTCACCCGCGAGCCACCCCTGGGCCGCCATGTCCTGGGCACCGACCACCTGGGCCGCGACGTGCTGAGCCGGATCATCTTCGGCGCGCGCGTGACCCTGATGGTGGCGATCAGCTCCGTGCTCCTCGGCGACACCATCGGGTTCGTCTGGGGCGTGGCGAGCGGCTTCCTGGGAGGCCGGGTGGACCTGCTGAGTCAGCGGGTGCTCGACGTCCTGATGTCCCTGCCGGCCCTCATCCTGGCCTTGCTGCTCATGGCGGCGCTGGGGGCCGGCCTGTCCACCGTCATCATCGCGATCGCGGTCACCCGGGTGCCGCTGAGCACCCGCGTGGTCAGGTCGATGGTGCTGTCCGTGAAGGAGCTGGCCTACGTGGAGGCGGCCGGCGCGCTCGGGGCGTCCGGTGCGCGCGTGATGGTCCGGCACGTCGCGCCCCAGTGTCTGGCCCCCTTCCTGATCATCACCACCGGGCACCTCGGCGCGGCCATCTTCATCGAGGCCGCGCTGAGCTTCGTGGGGGTCGGCGTGCCGCCGCCGATGCCGAGCTGGGGCAATATGCTGGGCGGCGTCCTCGCCGAGGCCTTCAAGCCCCCCTGGTGGATGGTCGTCTTCCCCGGCGCCGCCATCACCGTCACGATCCTCGCGGTGAACCTGTTCGGGGACGCGCTGCGCGACTTCCTCGACCCGAAGCTCACGTGAGCCGCGGCCGCGGCTAGGGCATCTCCCAGCTCTTGCCGTCCCAGGCGATGACTTGCTCGAGCAGCTTGACCAGGCCAGCGGCGTAGGTCGCAAAGAGGTACTCGCCCTTGTCCGCGGTGGCGTCCTGCGGGTAGCCGATGTGCCCGGTCACCGTGCGGTCCTTCGTGGTCCAGCCGCGATAGGCCGGCTCGAACCCGAATCCGAACGGCACGGGCTCGGCCCGGGTGTGATCTCGGACCAGCTGCGGGGCCAGCCGCAGCATCATCGAGGTTTCCCATTCGCAGGCGTGGCCCATCTGCGACTGCACCAGGTCGGGGCGGCCGTCGTTCGGGCGCGCCTGATCCCAGTAGGCGCTGAACAGCAGCAGCAGATCGTCGCGATCGCGATGCCGCTGTCGGATCTCGAAGATGGCCTGCTTGCCCGGCGTGGTGTTGCCGCCGTGGCCGTTGATGAACACGATCCGGCGGAAGCCGTGGGCGAGCAGGTTCTCGGCCATGTCGTTGAGCAGGTCGAGATAGACGCGCGGGCTGGCGGACAGCGTCCCCTGGAAGTCCATGTGGTGATGCGAGTTGCCGAGCCACATCAGCGGCGCAATCAACACGCGATCCGTCATCGCCTCGCCGACTCGCCGCACGACTTCCCCGAGCAGCATGCTGTCGGTGAAGACCGGCATGTGGTGCCCATGCTGCTCGAGCGCCGCCACCGGCACCAGCACCGGAATGTCTCGCGACAGGTCGCCGATCTCCGGCCAGGTCATGTCTTGCAATCGCATCGCGCGCCTCCCGTCAGTAGCCTATCCGGGGAACGCGGGACGGTCAATGCAGGTGCGGTCGCGCTCAACTCCCGCCCCTGGCTCCAGCCTTTTCTGGTATTGTCCCGGCCGAGACCATATCCGAGAGGGGGGCATGCATGCTCCGGTTCGCGTTCCTCGCCGTCCTGTTCCTCGGCTTCGTGGCGCCCGCGGCCGCCGAGTATCCAGAGCGGGCGCTGACGATCGTCGTCGCCTATCCGGCCGGCGGGATGGTGGATATCGTGGCCCGCCCGATGGCCGAGTCGATGAAGAAGACGTTCACGAAGGGCGTCGCCGTCCTCAACCGGCCGGGTGGCGGCGGCTCCGTCGGGATGGCGGAAGTCGCGCAGGCCAAGCCCGACGGCTACACCGTCATCATCGCGCCGAACTCGACCCTGGTGATCCATCCCCAGCTCAACGAGCTGCCCTACAAGACGCCCGACGACTACGAGCCCATCCTGAACACGATCACCTTCTATACGCTCCTCACCGTGAGGGCGGACGCGCCGTGGAAGACCATGCAGGAGTTCATGGCCGCGGCCAAGGCGAATCCCGGCAAGCTCCGCGTCGGCTCGCCTGGCGAGGGGACGATCAGCCACCTGACGCTCGAGCGCTGGCAGATCCCCGGCGGCTTCAAGACCACGCACGTGCCCTTCTCGGGCTGGGGCGAGACGAGCCCCGCGCTGCTGGGCGGCCACATCGACGCGGCCATGGCGCAGCCCGGCGAGGTGAAGCCCCTGGTCGACGCCAAGAAGCTCCGTGTGCTCGCGGTCGCCAGCCCGCAGCGTCACCCCTTCTTCCCGGAGGCTCCCACGGGCAAGGAAGCGGGGCTCGGGGACGGCATCGGCACGTGGTTCGTGCTCACCGCGCCGAAGGGCACGCCGGGACCCGCGCTGAAGCTGCTGCACGATTCCGCGAAGGCGGCCATGGAAGAGCCGTCGTTCGTCGCGCTCATGAAGTCGCGCGGCGTCGACCTGGACTACAAGAGCGGCGACAAGCTTCGCCAGGAGCTCGTGCGCGAGCACAAGGAGTGGAACGACGTGCTCAAGCGCCTCGGGATGATCAAGAAGTAGGTGCTCGCGCGGGTCGTTCCCCTCGTCCTGCTCGCCGCCGCCGGCGTCTACCTGGCGCTGGCGCTGCGGCTGCCGTTCGGGACGGTCGAACGGCCCGGCGCGGGGTTCTATCCGGTCATGGTCGCGGTCTTCGCGATCGTGGTGGCCGCGGGGGCGACGGTGAGCGCCTTCCGGAACGCGCCGCCCGCCGAGACGGCCGCGGTCGGGCTGGACACGGCCTCCCGCCGCCGCGTGGTGATCTCGGTGGTGGCGCTGGTGGCGTTCTGTCTCGGACTGCCCTGGGTCGGCTATCCGGCGGCGGCGTTCGCGTTCGTCGCGGTCGTTCTACGTTACCTCGGCAGCGGCTGGACGGCCGCGCTGCTCGCGGGCGCGCTGAGCGCGGCGGGCTCGTACGGCCTCTTCGCGGTGCTCCTCGACGTCCCGCTGCCGAGCGGGCCCTGGTGAGCTGACCCGTGGGACCGCTCGACGGCCTCGTCTACGGATTCTCGATCGCGCTGCTACCCAGCAACCTGTTCGCGTGCTTCGTCGGCGTGCTGGTGGGCACCATCGTCGGGGTGCTGCCCGGTATCGGGCCGGTCGGGGCCATGGCGCTCCTCTTGCCGTCCACCTTCGCGATGCATCCCGCCACCGCGCTGATCATGCTCGCGGGCATCTACTACGGGGCCATGTACGGGGGCTCGACCACGTCCATCCTGGTCAACGTCCCCGGCGAGGCCGGCTCCGTCGTCACCCTGCTCGACGGCTACCAGATGACCAAGAAGGGGCGAGCGGGCGCCGCCCTCACCATCTCCGCGGTGGGGTCGTTCGTGGCCGGGACCCTCGGGGTCGTCGGGATCATGCTGGCCGCGGGCTGGCTCGCCGAGGTCGCCATCCAGTTCGGGCCCCCGGAGTACTTCGCGATCACGCTCGGGGGAATCCTGCTGCTCTCCCGCCTGTCGGGTGGGTCGATCCTGACCGCCTTCGTGATGGTCGCGCTCGGCCTCGCCCTGGGAACGGTGGGGATGGACTCGATCTCCGCGTTGCGACGGTTCACGTTCGGCTCCGTGCAGCTCGCGCAGGGAGTCGAGCTCGTGCCGGTGATCATGGGCGTCTACGGCGTGGCCGAGGTGCTGCTGCTCGCGGAGGAGGGGATCGCCAAGGCGCAGATCGCCAGTGTGAAGCTGCGCGAGCTGCTGCCCACGCCCGAGGAGTGGCGGCGCTCGACGATGCCGATCGCGCGCGGCTCGGTGGTCGGCTTTCTCACCGGGCTCGTGCCCGGACCCGCCGCGGTGCTGTCGACGTTCATCGCGTACACCGTCGAGAAGCGGATGTCCAAGACGCCCGAGAAGTTCGGCACCGGCATGATCGAGGGCGTGGCGGGGCCGGAGGCGGCCAACAACGGGGCCACCGCCGGCGCCATGGTGCCGCTCCTGTCCCTGGGTATCCCGTTCTCCCCGGCCACCGCGATCCTGCTCGGCGCGCTCGTGGTCCACGGCCTGCAGCCGGGGCCGCTCATGATCAGCCAGCGGCCGGAAGTCTTCTGGGGCTTCGTGGCGAGCATGTACATCGGCAACCTCATGTTGCTGATCCTGAACCTGCCGCTGGTCGGCGTCTTCGTGACCGTGCTCCGCCTGCCGCAGCACCTCCTCGCCACCCTCGTGTTGCTG
>DATFUK010000011.1:0-4694 GCA_035260865.1 Candidatus Methylomirabilota bacterium
CGACGAGCCGGTCCCGCTCCGGGTCGCGATCACCGTGCACGCCGACGGGCATCTCACCTGCGACTGGACGGGCAGCTCGCCCCAGGTGAAGGCCGCGCTCAACTCCACGCTCTCCTTCACCAAGTCGTGCACCTACCTCTCGGTCCGCTCGGTGCTCCGCCAGGACGTGCCCAACAACGCGGGCGTCTTCCGCTGCATCGACGTGATCGCGCCCGAGGGGAGCATCCTGAACCCCCACCTGCCCGGCGCCTGCGCGGCGCGCGCGCTGACCGGCTACCGGATGCTCGACGTGATGCTGGGCGCGCTGGCCCAGGCCCTGCCCGACCGCGTGCCCGCGGCGGGCGAGGGCGGCAACACCGTGCTCTCGATCGGCGGGCAGACCGCGGATCGGCGTCCGTTCGTGATCGTGGACATGATCACCGGGGCCTGGGGCGGCCGCCCGGACAAGGACGGCATGGAGGCGGTGACCAACCCCTCGCAGAACATGTCCAACACCCCGGTGGAGGTGCTGGAGGCGCAGCACCCGATCCGCATCGACGAGTACGGCTTCGTGCCCGATTCCTGCGGGGCCGGCCGCTTCCGCGGCGGCCTCGGCCTGCGCCGCCGCTACACCCTGCTCAACGACGAGGCCACGCTCCAGCTCCGCTCCGACCGCATGCGCTTCCTCCCCTACGGCCTCGACGGCGGCGGGCCCGCGCGGGGGACCCGGAACGTGCTCAACCCGGACACCGAGGCGCGTGCGATGCCGGCGAAGTTCGCGGTGATCCTGAAGCGCGGCGACGTGATCCTGCACGAGCAGCCGGGCGGCGGCGGCTTCGGCGATCCCTTCACCCGCGACCCCGAGCGGGTCGCCGCGGATGCGCGCAACGAGAAGATCACGCTCGCGTACGCGCGCCGCGAGCACGGCGTGGTCCTCGAGCCGGGCACCTTCAAGGTGGACGCGGCCGCGACCCGCGCCCTCCGGGAGGCGCGCGCCTAGTCCCGGACCGGCAGCGCGTAGAGGTCGGGCGGGTTGATCCGCGCACGCCCGAGCTGGGCGGCGAAGTGCAGGTGTGGCCCGGTGGAGCGGCCGGTGGTGCCCACGGTGCCGACGGTCTGGCCGCGCTCCACGATCTGCCCCTCGGTCACCGCCACGCCGTCCAGGTGGAAATAGAGGGTGTAGAGCCCCAGGCCGTGGTCCAGGGCCACGAGACGGCCGGCGAAGAAGAACTCGCCGAGCAGGGCGACCCGGCCCCGGTTCGACGCGACCACCGGGGTGCCGCGATCGGCCGAGTAGTCGATGCCCGTGTGCGGCATGCGCGGCTGGCCGTTGATGATCCGGCGGGAACCGAACCCTCCGCCCGGCTTCCGGCTGGCCACCGGCTGGGTGAACGGGCCGCGCCAGAGGCGCTCGGGGGTGACCGTGTCGTAGAGGGCGCGCATCCGGACCGCCTCGTTGGCCGCGCGCCGCTCCGCCTCCGGATCGAGGTTCACCATGCCACCGGGCAGCGTGAGGCGCTCCACCGGGAAGCCGCCCGCCTTGACCGTCACCGTGCCCGCGGCCTTGCGCGGCACGCCGCCGCCGTCCACGAACCCGATCCGCCACGGCACCTTCCCGGGCTTGGTCTCGAGGTCCACGCCGGTCAGCGCAGCGAACTCGGCGCCGTAGGGGAAGAAGGCCAGGTGCTGCGCGCCCAGGCTGCCTTCGACGTTCTGCGCGCCCTTGCTGCCCGCCACGAAGACCAGCACCGTGTCGCCCTGGCGCGGCGCGGGCGGCACCACGCGCACCTGCAGGGCGGCGGCCGGAGCGGGTAGGACGATCAGCAGGAGCGCCAGCCAGAGCCGCATGAGTGGATTCTACGGCGTAGGCCGCTCAAAAGGGCCCAGATGCGAGGCGGCGCCCCCGGTTCGGGCGCGAGGCGTACTACCTGTACGTTGAGCGCCCGGACCGGGGGCGCCAACAAAGCAGATGGGTCCTTTTCAGCGGCCTACGGGTCCTTGGGGCGTTGCTGGCGGAGGAACTGCTCGATCTCGGCGACGAGGTCGGCGGAGGGCGGCAGCTCGTCCTTGATCTCCGCGACCTCGGAGGGCTCGATCGCCTCCGCCGGCGCGGGGGCCTCCTCGTCGTCGTCTCCGCTCTTGCGCTCGAGTCGGCGCACGTAGTCGGCGATCTTGCTGTTCTGCGCCACGATCGAGGTCAGGTTCTGATCGAACTGCTCGGCGGCTTCGCGGAGATCGGTCAGATCGGCCTCGGTGTCCAGCATGGTCAGCACGCGTCGCACCAGCGCGAGGGCCGCCCGCGGATTCTCGATGCCGGAGACGTAGTGGGGCACATTGGCCCAGAGGCTGGCGGTCGGCACCCGCGCCTCCCGGCAGAGGGTATTGAGCACGCCCACGATCCCGGTCGGGCCCTCGTAGCGGGTCGGCTTCAGGCCCAGGCGCTCGGAGAGCTCGGGATCGTAGGAGCTACCCGACAGCCGGATGGGCTGGGTATGAGCCACCTCGGCGAGCAGCGCACCCAGGGTGAGGACCATCGAGGCTCGGCAGCGCTGGGCCAGCTCGAGCACCGCCGCGCAGTACGTCCGCCACTTGAGATGCGGCTCGATGGCGACGCCGACCACGATGTCGCGGTCGATCTCCGAGGGCTGGGCCAGGGAGAACTCGGTGGCCGGCCAGACGATCTCACGCTCGGTCCGGGAGCCGGTCTTGAACCGGACATAGGGCCGGGACAGGCCGAAGTGGTAAAAATCTTCCGGGTCGATGGTGGCGAAGGGCTTCGACGTCCAGACCTGGCTCAGGTAGCGGGCGGCGGTGGTGGCGGACTCGGCCGCGTCGTTCCAGCCCGAGAAGGCCATGATGATGATCGGCCGGCGCAGCTCCCCCGGCTCCTCGTGGAGCGTCAGGTACTCGCTCATCGGCGGCGCTCCTCCTGTGAAACAGGAGCATGCCTGAGCGCCCCGGGGGCCGCAACCGCAAAAGTCTCGAAATGAAAGTTGACGGCCCACTGAGCCCTTCCGTATCATTACGACTCGGGCAGGACACGCTGATCGAAGCGCCCTCAAGGAGGCAAGCCACATGCGTGCATGGCTTTCGCTGGGATTGTTCGTCGGCGGTGTCGTGATGCTGACCACGGCGTGCGCCACGTCGGAAGAGTGGTCGGACTGGAGAGGCCACAACACCCACTTCGCCTCGGGCACTCACGGGGTGTTCTCGCTCCGGAACAACAAGGACGGCTCGAACCCCCGCGTCTCCCGCACTGACGTGGATGCGGCGCGCCAGGAGACCTGGTGGGGCAAGGCGATCACGGTGAGCCCGGAGCAGATCTTCCAGAACTAGACGACCCCACATGCTCCGGCACCACCCGAGAGTCCTGGGCGGCCTGTTGCTCACGGCCGCCCTGGTCGTCTCCGGGGGCGTGAGTCACGCCACCCCCGAAGACGCCCTGACGCCCCTCGAGAAATACACCACGCTCAAGGGTAGGAGCCTCGCGTCTGCCCACCGGACGCGGCTGCTCCAGTTCTCCACGCAGATCTACAACTGCATGCCCTGGCTGGACATGCATCGGGGCGAGTTCGGCTTCAAGCGGTGGCCTGACAGCCAGGACGACGATCGCTATTTCGCTGCGTGGATCTACGTGGACCAGCGCGAGGAGGCGACCTTCGCGGCCCTACCCCAGGAGCGCCGGGTCTCCGCGATGTTTTCGCGCTACGGGGTGGACATGCTGCGGCGGATGTCGGCGGTGGCCGACATCGTCGACGATAGCGACGTGGCCGGCCTCTCGGTGGCACTCACCTGGCGCAAGCCCGACACGACCCGGCCGGGCCGCCAGGCGGTGAACGAGACGTTCTCCCTCTTCATCGACAAGGCCACCGCACTCGACTTCCTGGCCAAGCGGGTGTCGGCCGAGGAGTTCCTCAACCGGGCCAAGTTCAATCTCTTCGACGGCCAGGACCGGGTGGGGCGCGTACCGATCGAGGTCTGGGACGATTCGTTCAACTCGACCTACAAGGCGACCAACTACACCCCCCCGAAAGGGGTCACCTGTCCCTGAGCTGACCGTCCGGCCCCTGGTTTGACACCCCCCGGGGGTTCCGCTAGCATCAAATTCACACGATGAAACTCCCCAATCGCCAGAAGACCCAGTTTTCCCTCGTCTATCTGTTCATTGCGCTGATGGTCGTGCTCTCGGTGCAGAGCTGGCTGCGGGCGCCTCAGACCGTGGACATCCCGATGAGCCAGTTCCTGGCCCTGGTTCGCGACGGCAAGGTGGTGAAGGTCACGCTGGGCGAGCGGGAGATCCAGGGCATCGCGAAACCGGGCTCGCTGCCGATGCCCCCGCCGGGTCCCGGGGACCGGCTCCGCGCGCTGCTGGGCCCGCAGGAGGGGCCGACCGCATTCACCACCGCGCGGATCCCGGCCACCGAGGACTACCAGATCGTCCGCGAGCTCGAGACCGCCAAGGTCGAGTTCTCCGGGCGCATCGAGTCCACCTTCTGGCGCGATCTGTTCTCGTGGGTGGTCCCGCTCATCATCATGGCCGCGCTGTGGCTCTTCCTGATGCGCCGCATGGGCGGCGGGCCCACCCAGGCCCTGTCCTTCGGTCGCTCCAAGGCCAAGATCTACGATCGCAAGGAGCTCAAGACGACCTTCGCGGACGTGGCCGGCGTGGAGGAAGCCAAGGCCGAGCTGGTCGAGGTGGTGGACTTCCTCAAGAA
>DATFUK010000012.1:0-3454 GCA_035260865.1 Candidatus Methylomirabilota bacterium
GAGCGCGTCACCCCGAGCCGCCCCACCATGGCGGACTCGCCGGTCACCGAGGGCCGGTAGAGCGCGCGAATGCCCATGGACACCGCGAAGAAGACCAGCGCCGCGGTCGTGCCCACCGTGGGGATGACCACGTACCAGGAGAGCCGGACGCCGGTCGTCTCGGGTGAGTCGTAGAGCATGAGCGAGCCGATGAGCATGGCGACCACGCCGCCGACCGCGAGGACGCCGTGGCTGACCACCTTGACCTCGGCGATCAGCAGCACCACCCCGAAGAGGAGCAGCAGGAGGCCGGCCCAGTTCACCGGCAGGCTCTGGAAGGCGTAGAAGGCCAGGATCAGGCAGATGCCGCCGATGACGCCGGGCAGGATCGCGCCCGGGTTGGAGAGCTCGAAGAAGATGCCGAGCATGCCCGCCATCATCAGCAGGTAGGCGATGTTGGGATCCGAGATCAGGGCCAGGAACCGGTCGCGGAAGCGCACCTCGATGATGTTGACCGGCGCGTCCTTGGTGGCGAGCGTGACCTGGCCCTTCGGGGTCTTCACGGTCCGGCCGTCGATCTTCGCGAGGAGATCCGGCACGCTCTCGGCCACCAGGTCCACGATCTTGAGCTTGACCGCCTCGCGCTCGGTGGCCGAGACCGACGAGCGCACCGCCTGCTCGGCCCACCCCGCGTTGCGCCCGCGCTCGACCGCGATGGTGCGGGCGAAGGCGGCCGCGTCGTTCTCGACCTTCTTGATCATCTCCTTGTCGCCGCCGCCGCCGACCGCCACCGGGTGCGCGGCGCCGATGTTGGTCGCGGGCGCCATCGCGGCCACGTGCGCGGCCATCGTGATGAAGACGCCGGCGGAGGCGGCGCGGGCGCCCCCGGGGGCCACGTAGACGATCACCGGGATCGGCGAGGCCAGGATGCTCTGCACCATCGAGCGCATGGACCGCTCGAGCCCGCCCGGCGTGTTGAGCTGCACGATGAGGGCCTGGGCGCCTTCCGCGTGCGCCCGCTCGATCGCGCCCGCCAGCAGGCGGACCGTGACCGGGGTGATCGCGGAGTCGAGCTCGATCAGCGACACCGGCGCGGCCGCGGAGGCCGGGCCGGCGATGGAGAACAGCGCGGCGGAAGCCAGCAGGATGGCGACGATGACCGGGAGAGGCCGGTGCTTGGCCGATCTCACGGGCGTCATCTTAGCACGCGGGGACGCGCCCTAGCGGGCGAGCGCGACGATCGAGAGCAGCTCGAAGAGCAGGTTGGCCGCGAGCACGCCGGTGATGGCCCCGGGTCCGTCGTAGGGCGGCGACACCTCCACGATGTCGCCCCCGGCCAGCTCGATGCCGCGCAGGCCGCGCACGAGGCCCAGGGCCTCGTAGGACGTGAGCCCGCCCGCCTCCGGCGTCCCCGTCCCCGGCGCGTAGGCCGGATCGCACGCGTCCACGTCGAAGGAGACGTAGACGGGTCCGCCGCCCTCGAGGCGCCGTAGCCGCTCGACCGCGGACGCGACGCCGCGGTCCTTGACGTCCTCGATCCGGATCACCTCGAAGCCGTGCTCCCGGTGGAAGTCGAAGTCCTCGGGGCCGTAGAGCGGCCCGCGGATGCCCACCTGGATCGAGCGCGCGCCGTCGATGAGGCCCTCCTCGATCGCGCGGCGGAAGGTGCTCCCGTGGTAGTAGGGCAGGCCGAAGTAGCGGTCCCAGGTATCCGGGTGCGCGTCGAAGTGCACGAGGCCCAGCCGGCGGTGGCGCTTCGCGAGCGCGCGCAGCACCGCCAGGGTCACGGTGTGATCGCCGCCCACGCAGAGCGGCACCGCGCGGGCCTCCACCACCGGCGCCAGGGTCCGCTCGATGGCTGCGAACGTCGCCTCGATCGAGACCGGCACCGCGTCCACGTCGCCGCAGTCGGCGACCCGGAGCCGCTCGAAGGGGTGCACCCGGAGGGCCGAGTTCCACGGCCGGATCAGCGAGGACTGCTCGCGCACGTGGCGCGGGCCCATGCGCGCGCCCGATCGGTAGGAGCAGCCGCCGTCGAAGGGGATGCCGCAGAGGGCCACGTCGAGCCCCACGGGTGACTCCACGTGCGGCAACCGCATGAAGGTGGCCGGCTGGGCGAAGCGGGGGGACGAGAACCCGTCGCGCTGCTTCGGGTGCTCGCGGGACGGGTCCATGGGAAGCGGCTCGCGCCCGCGGGCCGGCTAGAGCGTGCCGCGCAAGGTCGCGACCGCCGCGGCCAGGCGCTCGATCTCGCTCGCGGTCGAGTGGACCGAGAAGCTTGCGCGCAGCGTGCCCGCGATGCCGAGGCGCCGCATCAGCGGCTGGGCGCAGTGGAAGCCCGCGCGCACCGCGATTCCCTGCTGATCGAGCAGCGCGGCGCCGTCGTGGGGGTGCAGGCCCTCCACGTTGAAGGCGACCACCGCGCCCTTCATCTCGGGATTCCGCGGGCCGTAGAGCGTGACGCCCTCGATGCGCCCGAGCGCGTCCAGGCACTGGGCGACGAGGGCCTGCTCGTGGGCCAGCACCTCGCTCATGCCGAGCTTGCCGAGGTACTCGCAGGCCGCGTGCAGCCCCACCGCCTCCGCGATCGGGGGCGTCCCCGGCTCGAAGCGCCACGGCAGGTCGTTCCACTGCGCGCGGTCGATCCAGACCTCCTTGATCATCTCGCCCCCGCCCCAGGCGGGCTCGAGGTTGTCCAGCACCTCGCGGCGTCCGTAGAGCACGCCGATGCCGGTGGGCCCGAGCATCTTGTGGCCGGAGAAGGCGTAGAAGTCGGCGCCGAGCGCCTGCAGGTCGAGCGGGAGATGCGGGACCGCCTGGGCCCCGTCGAGCAGCACGAGGGCGCCGACCCGGTGCGCCCGCTCCACGATCTGAGCGACGGGGTTGATGGTGCCGAGCACGTTCGAGACGTGGGCGACCGCCACCACGCGCGTGCGCGGCGAGAGCAGGCGGTCGAAGGCCTCGAGGTCGAGATACCCTTCCCCGATCACCGGGATCGCGCGCAGCACCGCGCCGCGGTCGCGGCAGGCCATCTGCCACGGGATCAGGTTCGAGTGATGCTCGAGCTCGCTGACGATGATCTCGTCGCCGGGCGCGAGCGTCCGCCCCACCGCCTGAGCCACCAGGTTGATTCCCTCGGTGGTGCCGCGCGTGAAGATGATCTCCTCGCGGCTCCGGGCGCCCACGAAGGCGCGCACCGCGTCGCGGGCCGCCTCGTACCGCTCGGTCGCCTCCTCGCCCAGGGTGTGGATGGAGCGGTGCACGTTGGCGTGGCTCGTCTTGTAGTAGTCCGAGATCGCCTCGATCACCGCGAGCGGCTTCTGGCTCGAGGCCGCCGAATCCAGGTAGACGAGCGGGAATCCGTTCACCACGCGGGAGAGGATCGGAAAATCACGGCGGGTCTTCTCGCCCAGGTTCATCGCGTCACCTCCCGACCGCTGAGGGCCTCCTGCAGGACGGTCAGCGGGAGCGTCAC
>DATFUK010000013.1:0-6468 GCA_035260865.1 Candidatus Methylomirabilota bacterium
GGTGCCCTTCGTGGGCCCGCTGCTCTCGGCCGCGGCCGCCGGGCTGGTGGTGCTCCTGACGCCGGGGCAGGGGCTTGCCGGCGTCGGGCGCGTGGCGTTGCTGTTCCTGGTCGTCAAGGTGCTCGACGACACGATCATCCAGCCCTTCACCATCGGGCGCAGCGTTCACCTCCATCCCGCGCTGCTGCTCGGCTCGGTGGTGGTCGGCAGCCACGCCCTCGGCGTGCTCGGCATGATCATCGCGGTGCCGGTGGCCACCGTGCTGCAGGAGACGGTGCGCCTCCTCCTGGAGCACCGCCGCGTGCTGGCGCGACGCGATCTCCGCCAGCGCCAGGAGCGCCTGGTCCTCTGAGGGGCGGAGCCGTGCCATCGCGCGGCGGCTGGCGACGGATCGCCCGGGCGGTCCTGGCCGGGGGCGGGCTGCTGGTCGCCGCCGCCGCGGTGCTGCTCGGGACGTGCTGGTGGCTCGCGCACGCCCGCGAGACGAAGACACGCGTCGAGGCCGCGCCGAGCGTCGGCCGGTTCGTTCGGGCGGCGGACGTCGAGATCTTCGTGCAGGAGCTCGGGCCGCCGGACGCGCCCGTCTTGCTGTTCGTCCACGGCATGGGGGCGTGGGGCGAGCTCTGGCGAGACACGCTCACCGCGACCGCCGCGGCCGGCTTCCGCGCGGTGGCCATGGATCTGCCGCCCTTCGGCTACTCGGAGCGGCCGACCCCGGGGGGCTACGGCCGGCAGCGTCAAGCGCGGCGCATCCTGGGGGTCATCGACGCGCTCGGGGTCGAGCCGGCGACGCTGGTCGGCCATTCGTTCGGCGGCGGGCCCACGATGGAGGCGGTGCTGCTGGCGCCGCCGCGGGTGCGCGCGCTGGTCCTGGCCGACGCGGCGATCGGGCTCGACGCCGAGGCGGCCGGCGATGCCGGCCCCCCGCTCGTGCTGCGCGCGCGCCCCCTTCGCAACGCGCTCGTCTCGGCCACGGTCACCAATCCGCTGCTCACGCGCCGTCTCCTCACCCGGTTCGTGGCCGACCCGGCCGCGGTCACCGAACAGCGCGTCGAGCTGCTCCAGGCGCCGCTGGTGGTGCGGGGCGCCACCGACGCGCTCGGCGAATGGCCGCTCGACTTCCTCACGTCGCGGGAGCCGACGCTCAGCACGCGGGCCGACGCCTACCGCCCGCTGGCGCTCCCGACCCTCGTCATCTGGGGCGATCGGGACACCACCACCCCGCTCGCGCAGGGGCGGCGGCTCGCCCAGCTGATCGCGGGCGCCGAGCTGGCCGTCATGCCGGGCATCGGCCACATGCCGCAGATCGAGGACGTCGCGCTCACGCTTGAGGCGACGCTCTATCGTCCCGCGGGCGACGGCGCGCACCCGGTGCTGGTGTTCAACCACGGCTCCACCGGCGGCGGAGCGGTCGCGACGTCGACGTCGATGCGTTCGACCCGCCAGGCTCGATTCTTCGTCGAGCGCGGATTCGCGGTGCTGGCGCCGATGCGGCGAGGTCGCGGAGCCTCCGAGGGCGTGGCCGCGGAGCACGAGGGCACGTGTGAGGCGGCGGTCCTGGGCGGGGGGCTGGGGCGCGCGATCGAGGACGTGGACGCGGCGATGGCCTATCTTCGCGTGCAGCCGTGGGCCGATGCCGAGCGCGTCCTCGTGGGAGGCCAGTCGCGAGGCGGTCTCCTGTCCGTCGCCTATGCCGCGGAGCGCGCGGGGACGGTCCGCGGCGTGATCAACTTCGCGGGCGGCTGGACGAGCGATCGCTGCGACGAACGTGGACGCGGCTTCAACCAGGCCACGTTCGCCGCGGCGGGGAGCCAGGCCCGGATCCCGATGCTCTGGCTCTATGCCGAGGAGGACGGGTACTACTCGGCGACGTCGATCAGGCGCTACCACGGGGCCTTCGCGCAGGCCGGAGGCCTCGCGACGTTCCGTCTGTTTCCCGCGTTCGGCTCGGACGGCCACCGCCTCGTGGATCGGATCGAGATCTGGCGGGTCGCGGCGGACGAGTTCCTGCGGCGGCTGGGCCTGTCGTCGCGATAGAACCTGCGATCGCTACGCGCGGCCCTGGGGGCCCCCGCGGAGCTTGGGATCGAGGAGATCGCGGAGGGCGTCGCCCAGCATGTTGAAGCCGAAGACGGCCAGGCTGATGGCGATGCCGGGGAAGACCGCCATCCACGGGGCCTGGATCATGAAGGTCCGGCCCGATCCGCTGAGCATCGCGCCCCACGACGGCGTCGGCGGCGGCACCCCGAAGCCGAGGAAGCTCAGGGCGGACTCGGCGAGGATCGCCACCCCGAGCCCCAGCGTGACCACCACCATGATCGGGGCCGCGATGTTGGGAAGGATGTGACGGACGATGATCTGCCAGTCCTGGCAGCCGGTGGCGCGAGCCACCTCGATGTACTGGTTCTCGCGGATGGCCAGGACCGCGCTCCGGATGATCCGCGCGTTGCCGGCGGTCCCGCCGATGCCCAGGGCCAGGATCACGTTGCCCAGCCCCTGGCCCAGCATGGCCATGATCGTCAGGAGCACGACGAGCCCGGGGAACGCCATCAGGGTGTCGATGCACCGCTGCAGGACGATGTCGATGCGCCCCCCGTAGTAACCGGATAGGACCCCGATGATGGTGGCCAGCAGCGTGCTGATGGCCACCGCGCCGAGCCCGAGCAGCATCGAGATCCGCGCGCCGTAGATGACGCGGCTCAGGATGTCCCGCCCGAAGTCGTCGGTCCCCAGCGGGTGGCTCAAGCTGGGCGCCTGCAGGCGCGCGGCCGACTTGATCTTGATCGGGTCATGAGGGGCCAGAACCGGCGCCAGGAGGGCCGTCGCGACGAGACCGACGATCAGCAGGCCGCCCAGCGCTCCCAGCGGCTTGCTCCGCATCACCCGGAGCCAGGACATGCGGCGGCGGCTAGCCGAATCGGATCCGCGGATCGAGGAAGCCGTAGACGACATCGATCACCAGGTTCAGCACGATGACGCCCGTGGCCAGGAACAGGTTGATGCCCTGGATGACGGGATAGTCACGCCAGGTGATGGCGTCGAGCAGGAACTTCCCCATGCCGGGGATGACGAAGATGCTTTCCATGATGACCGTCCCCCCCAGGAGGGCCGAGAGCTGGAGGCCCATCACGGTGACCACCGGGATCATGGCGTTCTTCAGGACGTGCCGGGCGATCACGAGCGACTCGGGCAGGCCCTTGGCCCACGCGGTGCGGACGTAGTCCTCCCGCAGCACCTCGAGCACCATGGAGCGCGTCATGCGCATGACGCTGGCCGAAAGGGCGAGCCCCAGGATGATGGCGGGGAGCAGGAGCTGGGAGAGGTTCTTCACCGGATCGCGGGCGAACGGGGTGTAGCGCATGGGCGGCACCCACTGCCACCAGATCGACGCGGCCACGATGACCACGGTGGCCATCCAGAAGCCGGGCACGGAGAGCCCGCCGATGGCGCCGGTCCGGAACAGGTAGTCGAGCCAGGTGTCCTGGCGCACTGCCGAGAAGATGCCGGTGGGCACCGCGATCAGGAGGCCGAAGAACATGGCGAGGACGGCCAGCTCGAGGCTCACCGGCAGGCGTCGCAGGATCTCGTCGAGGACGGGCTCCTTGGTCCAGAACGACACCCCCAGGTCGCCCTGCAGCACCCGCCCCACGTAGGTGACGTACTGCCGGTGGAAGGGCTGATCCAGTCCCAGCATCTGCTCGAGCTTGGCCTTGTCGCTGGCGTAGCCCTGCTCGCTCATCATCAGGGTCACGATGTCGCCCGGGAGCAGCCGGATGATGGAGAAGACCAGCAGGGTGACGAGGGCCAGCGTCGGCACCAGCAGCATGAGCCGGCGGAGAACGTAGCGGGACATGGTCGGGACTTATCCCCGGTGGTGCGCCTCTCGCGAGCCCGGCGTCAGGCCTTCTTGCCGTCGAGCCAGATCTCCTCGTAGCGCTGGTCGTAGGCGTTGATGGGCACCGTGTAATTCTTCACCCAGGGCTGGACGCCGTAGTGCGTGATCGGGGTATAGAGGAACACGTTGGGCGCGTCGTCGAGCAGCAGCCGCTGGATCTGGTGGACCATGTCCACGCGCTTCTTCAGATCCAGGATCTTCGCCTGCTCGTCGATCAGGCGGTGGATCTCGCGATTCCCCCACCGGTAGTACGTCGCGTTGGCGCCGTAGTACGGGCGGATCGCCTCCTCCGGCTCCTCCCCGGTGAGCGCGGTGTGCACGCTCATCGAGTAGTCGTACGAGTAGCTCTTGTTGTAGTACTGGGCCATCTCCATGGGCTTCAGGTTGACCTGGATGCCCACCTTGGCGAGCTGATCCTTGACCACCTGGGCGCTCTTCACGTTGTCGCCGGGGCTGCCGACGATGAGCTCGGTCTCGAAGCCGCTGGCGTAGCCGGCCTCGGTGAGCAGGCGCTTCGCCTTCTTGAGATCGAACTCCGGCCGCGCGGACGCGGGCAGGGCCCACGGCTTGCGGTAGGTGGGGATGGGGCCGGTCATGGTCGCGCCCCAGCCGCTCCGCACGATCTCGATGAACTCTTCCTGCTTGATCGCGGCCTGGATGGCCTGGCGCACCTTCTTCTCGGTGAAGGGAGGCTTGAGCGGGCGCTGCTCGTCGTAGGGCCGGGTCCGCAGCACGATGGGGAACATCGTGGTGATCTCGGCCACCTTGATCTTCGCGTTCGAGGCCTTGATCGAGGGCACGTCCGCGAACTCCAGCAGGGAGATGTCGGTCTGCTGCCCGCGGAACGCGGCGGTGGCCGCCACCGGATCGATGACGTACTGGATGCGGACCTCGTCCAGGTAGGGCAGCCCCTTCTTGAAGTAGCTGGGGTTCTTGACGAACACCGCCTCCTGCTCGCGCCGGTACTCCTGCATGACGAACGGCCCGGTACCGATCGCGTGCCGCTGCAGGTCGCCGTGCTTCTCCACCACCTCGCGCGCCACGATGACCGTCCAGGGGTTGGCGATGTAGTTGAGAAACGGCGCGTACGGCTCCTTCGTCTTGAAGACCACCGTGTACTTGTCCGGGGTCTGGATGCTGGCCAGCTTGCCCAGGAAGAAGTAGGCGTGCTGGAACTTGCCCGGCTGGTCCGTCATCTGGCGCTCGATGCTGTACTTGACGTCCTCGGACGTGAGCTCACGCCCGTTCACCGGCGGCACGTTGTGGAACCGGACGCCCTGGCGCAGCTTGAACGAGTAGGTGAGATCGTCCTTCTGTTCCCAGCTCTCGGCCAGGTCCGGCAGCATCTTGGTGCCGTCGTGGTTGAACTTCAGGAGGGCGTTGTACGTCTGGTGGATCACCTGCAGCGCGGCGCCCCACGTTTCGAGATGCGGGTCGATGCCGCGGAGGGGCCCGCTCCGCACGACCAGCGTGCCGCCGCGCTTGGCGTCGCCCCGGTCCTGGCCCCACGCGGCGCGGGGAGCCACCGCGGCCAGTCCCGCCCCCAGGGCGCCGGCCTGGAGAAAGCTGCGGCGCGACACGTGCGCGGGCACTCCACCGGTTCCAGGCTTAGCAGGCTTCATGTCGGGTCCCCCTGTGCTTCGTTGACCAGGTCACGCCTACCCCGTGTGGGCTGGCTGGGAGGATGGCCTGTCCGATGATGAGAGTCAAGCGCCGGGGGCTAGTCCACGAACTGGGCCGCGCGCCACTTGAGCGCCGCCCCCAGGCCCTCCTTCTCCCTGATCTCGTCGAACTTCATCCCGACCTCGGTGCGAGCCGCGTAGAGCGGAGCGAGCACGTCGAGCCCGGCGAGGATCGCGTTGCGGAAGCCGGCCGCCTCGGCGCCCCGCCGGGTCGCGAGCTTGGTGGCCGCGAGCGACTCCGGCGAGATCAGCGCCATCCGCCGGGCGAACTTGAGCGTCGCGGCCTGGAGCTGGGCGCGCGGGACGACGCGGTTGACCATGCCGTACGCGAGCGCGGTCTGGGCGTCGATGCTGTCGCCCAGGTAGAGGAGCTCGCGGGCGCGCCGCAGCCCGATCACGAAGGGCATCACGAGGCCGGGGCCGACGTTGGAGAAGCGGATCTCGGGCTCGCCGAAGACCGCGTCGTCGGAAGCGATGGCGAGGTCGCACAGCATCATGAGCTCGCAGCCGCCGCCCAGGCAGTGGCCCTGGACCGAGGCGATCACCGGCTTGTTCATGTCCCACGGCGTCATCTCGAGCCGGATGTCGTCGGTGAGCGACTCGTGCCAGGCCAGCGCGTTGCCCCGCCGCGCCGCGCGGGCCGGGTTGGGCGAGATGTCGTAGCCCGCGCTGAAGCTCCGGCCCTCGGCGCGCAGCACCACCACGCTCGTGCCCGAGTCGGCGTCGGCCGCGCGGAGGCGCTCGATCAGCGCGTGCTTGAGCTCGAGGCTGATCGCGTTGAGCTTGTCGGGACGGTTGATCGTCACGATGCCGATGCGGCCGTCGACGGTGTAGGTCACGATCTCCGCGGTCATGGGGGCTCCTTGATGGGGTTCACGTTGGAACGCTCCT
>DATFUK010000014.1:0-2691 GCA_035260865.1 Candidatus Methylomirabilota bacterium
GGGGCTCCTTTCTCAGGGGGGAAAGCTGGGAGGAGTATACCTCAGCGCTGCGCCGTGGGCACCCAGGCGGTGGTGCGGCCCCCGACCGTCTCGTGACGGATGTGCTCGCCCCGAACGGTGGTGGCGGAGGGACCGCCGCGGCGGTGGCCCCAGCGACGGTGGAAGAGCCACCAGCGCGGGAACCGGTCGCTGTCCGACCTGGCCCGCAGCGCTCCGCCGATGACCGAGCGGATCCGGGTCCGCAGCCGCCCCGCCTCGGCGGCGGTGAGCGTGCTGGCACGCCGCTTGGGCGCGATGCCCGCCTGGTAGAGCACCTCGTCGGCGATCCAGTTGCCGATCCCGGCCGCGAACGATTGATCGAGCAGCACCGCCTTGATCGGCGCGTTGCGCTCCCGCAGCATCGCGTGGAAGCGCGCGGGGGTCGGGATCGCGCGCCAGGCGTCCCAGCCGAGCGCGCTGATCGGCGGCTCGGTGGGCGGGTCCCGGCGCAGCCGGATGCGGCCGAGCCGTCGGCCGTCGGCCAGCGCCAGCTCCCCGCCGCCCGCGAAGCGCAGGTGGAGCTTGGTGAAGCGCGGGGGCCAGTCGGGCCGGTTCACGTCGCCGTCCGACACGAGCCGGACCGCGGGCACAGCCGCGCGGCGCGCAGCGCCGCCCGGGTTCGCTCGGGTGACATGGATGCCCCCGGTCATGCCGAAGTGCAGACACGGCCACGGCCGGCGGTCGAGCTCGATCCAGAGATGCTTGCCGTGACGCCGCACCGCCTTCACGCGCCGGCCGACGAGGGCCCGCCGGATTCGCGCCGGCGCGACGCCTTCGTAGACGATGGGGTCGTCGGCGACCCAGGCGGCGGAGATGCGCCGTCCCGCCGCGACGTTGTGGGCCGCGCGCCGGGCCGCCTCGACCTCGGGCAGCTCGGGCATCGTGCGATCAGCCCTCGCCGAGCTGGGGCGGGGGCCCGCCGTCGATCACGATGGTCTCGCCCGTCATGAACGACGACGCGGCGGAGGCCAGGAAGATGCAGGGGTAGGCGATCTCCTCCACCTTGCCCCAGCGCCCCATGCCGACGCGGGCCGCGACCGTGTCGTAGGCCTGCTTGGCGGCGGCCGGATCCTGCTTGGTGAGCACACCGAGGTAGCCCTCGGTCTCGACCGGGCCGGGCGCGATGCAGTTCACCCGCACGCCCTTGCGGCCCCAGGCCATGCCGAGCTCGCGAGTGAAGGTGATCACCGCGGCCTTCGAGGCGCCGTAGTGCGACATCATGGTCGAGCCGTAGACCCCCGCGATCGAGGAGATGTTGATGATGGAGCCCGAGCCCTGGTCCATCATCTGCCTGCCCGCCCACTTGCAGCCGAAGAAGGTGCCGTTGAGGTTGATGCCGACCACCGTGTTCCACCCGTTGGCCGAGATGTCCTCGACCTTGGCGCGGAACGACGCCCCCGCGTTGTTGACCATGACGTCGAGGCGCCCCATCTCCTTGACGGTGCGCTCGACCAGGCCCTTGACCTGGTCCTCCTGGCGGACGTCGAGCGCCACGCAGAAGGAGCGGCGGCCCATCTTCTGGATCTCGGCGGTGACCGGCTCGAGGTTCTCCAGCTTGCGGCTCGCGATCACCACGTCGGCGCCCGCGCGGGCGAACTCGAGCGCGATGGACTTGCCGATGCCGACTCCGCCGCCGGTGACGATGGCGACCTTGTCCTCGATCGAAAACGGCGACGCAGCCATGGGGCCTCCCGGGTGAAGGGGTGACGGGTTCGCGAACCCGCGGATTATACCCAGTCGGCGGGCGGCGCGCTCTCGAAGACGACCTGCCGCCGGGTCACCGGATGCACGAAGCCGAGCCGCGTGGCGTGCAGGCAGAGCCGCCCGACGCTGCCCCGGGCTCCGGCGTGGGCGACGTCGCCGACGATCGGCCAGCCCGCCTCGGCGAGCTGCACGCGGATCTGATGCCGGCGCCCGGTGCCGAGGCGCAGCTCGAGCAGGCTGCCTTCGCGCCGCCGCCGGATCACCCGGTAGTGGGTGATGGCCTGGCGGCCCTTCTCGGCCGAGCGCACCCGCAGCATGCGATCCTCCGCGAGCTTGCTCTCCAGCGTGCCCCGCTCCTCGGGCGGCTTGCCCTCGACCAGGGCGAGGTACACGCGCTCCACGTTGCGCGCCTCGAACTGGGCCTGGAGCGCCCGCTTCGTCTCCTCGGACTTGGCGAAGACGAGCAGTCCCGACGTCTCGCGATCGAGCCGGTGGACGATGAACGGCCGCTCCCGCTTGGCCGCGAGATAGTCCCAGATCTGCCGGTACGCGGTGCGATCGCGCTCGCGATCGGTGGCGATCGTGAGGAGGCCGGACGGCTTGACCACGACGAGGAGCGCGTCGTCCTCGTGCACGAGCGAGAGGCCGCGCGGGAAGGGCGCGGCCCGGCGCGCGGCGAGCGCGACGGTGTCGCGGGCGGCCAGCGTGAGCCGGCCGTCGCGGGCGGGTCGCCCGTTGACCTCCACGCGTCCCGCCTCGAGCCACTGCTTGAGGCTCCGGCCCGAGGCCTCCGGGTAGAGCGCGCGCAGCCGCTCGAGCAGCGTCACTCGCTTCGGAGCACGCCGAGCGGGCGGCGGCCGAGCAGGCGCCGCGTCCCGAGGAAGCCCACCAGCAGCGCGAGCGCGGTGGCGGTGGCCACGCCACCCAGCAGGGTGCCGGGCGCCCAGC
>DATFUK010000015.1:0-15648 GCA_035260865.1 Candidatus Methylomirabilota bacterium
AGCCCGCCCACCGCCTGGAGCGCGGCGCGCCCGGCGTGCACCGCGTCGGCGACCACGGCCAGGACTGGAGACTCGCCCGCGTCGGTGGTGAGCACGAGGGATTCCTGCGCGTGGCCGCGGACCACCGACTGGGTCAGGTAGCCGTCCGCCACCGCCACCCCGACGCCCAGGGCCAGGTCGGTGGCGAGGCTGCGCCGACCGAAGCCCGCGCCGCGAAGCATGAGGCGGTTGCCCACCGTGAGGTCGGCCACCGCGACGTCGCCGCGGCCTACCGTGAGGACCTTGTGATCGCCGGTGATCCGCACCTGGTAGCCGAGGCGGGTCCGGAGATCGAAGACCGGCTTGTGGCCGGTGGGGAAGATGCGGGTCACCAGGTGGGGCTCGCCGTCCGAGCCGATGACGCGCGCGGTCTTGCCGGCCAGCGCATCGATGCGCTGCCAGCCGTCCGCGGTGGCCACCAGGGTCTCGCCGGTCACGCAGGGGTTGCTCGCGTTGATCCGCCCGTCCTCGGGGCAGGTGTGCCACTCGTTGATCGTGGTGTCGTACTGCACCCCGGGGTCGGCGCAGGCCCAGGCCGCGTGCGCGATCTCGTCCCAGAGCTGCTCGGCGGGCACCGCGCCCGCGCTCTTGCCGTCGGTGCGGCGCTTGAGCTCCCACTGGCCGCGGCGCGCGAGCACGTCGAAGAAGGCGTTGGGCACGCGCACGCTGTTGTTGGAGTTCTGGCCGGAGACCGTGTAGTAGGCCTCGCTGTCCCAGTCGGTGTCGTACTCCGGGAAGTGGATCTCGCGCACCCCCTGGGCGGCCAGGAGCAGCACGCGCTGGATGTAGCCCTCGGGCACGAGGGCCGCGCGCGCCTCGCGCACCGCGGAGCGGAGCGCCGGATTCTGGCGCGGATCGGCCTCGACCCCGGCGGGAGTGCGCACCGCGGACAGCACCGCCTGGAGGCGCCGCTTGGTCATGCGCGAGCCGCTGACCAGCGCCGCCACCTTCTGCTCCTCCACCACCTTCCACCGGATGAAGGTGAGGATGTCCGGGTGGTCGAGGTTGAGGATCACCATCTTGGCGGCCCGCCGGGTCGTCCCGCCCGACTTGATGGCCCCCGCCGCGCGGTCGCCGATCCGGAGGAACGACATCAGGCCGGAGGACTTGCCGCCGCCCGAGAGCGGCTCGTTCGCGCCGCGCAGATTGGAGAAGTTGGTCCCGCTGCCCGAGCCGTACTTGAAGATGCGGGCCTCGCGGGTCCAGAGATCCATGATGCCGCCGTCGTTGACCAGGTCGTCGGTGACGGACTGGATGAAGCAGTTGTGGACGATGACGTTGTTGGACAGGTACTGCCCGCTCTCGGTCTGGATGTCGAACACCGGCTGCACCCCGACGCACTCCACCCGCACCACCGTCTCGTCCCGCAGCGCGGGCAGCTTCTTGCCCGCGAACTGCTCGGAGCAGGCGGTATCGAGCTTCTCGCGCTTGTCGTCGGAGATGAAGCCGATCAGGTCCCGGAAGCGCGCCCGCGATTCCGCGTGGACGATCGAGACGACGTGGGGCGTGCGGCGGGTCTCCCGGGTCTCGGCGCCGCGCCCGAGCTTCGCGTAGATGCCCATGTTGAGCAGGAGGGCCTGTACCCCGTGGGCCAGCCCGGCCGAGATGGTGGAGAGCGTGACGTCGGCCTGGCGGGCCCAGTACGAGCGCAGCCGTACCGAGCCCTGGGCCTGGAACAGCGCGCGCAGGTAGCCGGCCTGGGCGTCGCGGCCGGCGCGCAGGATCATGGCGGGCACCGCGTGGTCGGCGCTCGAGCGGAGCAGACCGTACTTGTCCACGAAGGGCCGCAGCGGCTCGCCGTAGAGGCGGATCCGGTGGATGTCGAGCCCCGGGGTGCGCGTCTCCATGGAGCGGACGTGGTAGTGCACCCCGTCGAAGACGCGGTGCACCCGCTCGACGATGAAGTCGAGCTCGTCCTTGTCGATGGTGGTGAACTCGACGGCGAGGCTGTGATCGGTGCTGAGCCCGTCCTGGCCCACGAAGCCGTCGGCCTGCAGCCAGCCGACCAGCGCCGCCTCGTCGATCTCGGTGTGGTACGAGTCCCGGCGGACGTCGGTCCGCGTGGACAGGCGCAGGGCCGCGCCCGGCTCCACCTCGTCCACGCGGCGCCAGGCGCCGATCCCGTTGGCGATCGCGTACACCAGGTGGTCGCCGGTGGCCTCGACCGCCACGCCGTTGCGGAGCTCGATCCGGAAGACCGCCTTCTCGCCGTTCTCCTTGACCGCCACCACCCGCGTCGTGCCGACGCCCTCGTCGCGCCCGTCGTAGACCTCGAGGCCGACCTGGTTCTTGGTCACGATCTGCCCGATCGGGATGGGTCCCTCGGGCGTGGAGATGAGGGCGTGAAAGGGCTGGCAGGCGTGCGGCTGCGGGCGCTCGTAGGCGGAGCTGGCGCGCGTGAGGATGCCGGTGTCCGGATCGACATAATGATGGCCCTGGGCCGGGCCGGAGAGCCCGTAGGCGTAGTGCAGGCCGGTGTTGAACCACTGCGGCGAGTTCGGGGCCGCGACCTGGGCCGCCAGCATGTAGCAGAGCTCGTCGTAGAAGGCCCGGGCGTCGGAGGGGGTGTCGAAGTAGCCGTACTTCTCTCCCCAGTGCATCCAGCAGCCGGCCAGCCGGTGGAAGACCTGGCGGGCGTCCCGCTCACCGCCCAGGACCGGCCGGCCGTCCCGATCCAGCAGCGGCTTGCCGTCCGGCGCGTACTGCGGCACTCCGGACTTCCGGAAGTACTTCTGGGCGAGGATGTCCGTGGCCACCGCGGACCATCCGGCCGGCACCGAGATCCCGTCCTGGCGGAAGACCGTGGAGCCGTCGGGGTTCTTGATCTCCGACACTCGCTGATCGAACTGGATCCCCGCGTACGGACTCTGGCCTTCTCTGGTGAACCGCCGGGCGACTCTCATGAGATCCTCCTAATAAAAGAAAACTGGCCAAACCACGACCCTGCTCGAATCACGGAGACGGGCCTACTTCAGCCGGGAAAGGCGGGTTGGGGCGCCGCGAGGGCGTCATTCTGAGCTGCGCGCTGTGAAGTCTCGTGCATATAGGTAGTGTGTGTGTCTTGAGCGGACCCCAACATATTGCGGCCTGTCGAACCCTGTCAACAAAAAAACACTGCAGCAGTAGCACGCATCGCGTCAGGTCGAGGAGAAGGCTGCGGGGAAGGGTGCGGCGGGGCGAACGCCCGTGCGGCTAGCTCAGTACGGCGACGGGCTCTTGATCATGTTCTCGCGGCGCTGGAGGTAGCCGTTCCGCACCGCGCTGTAGAGATCGACCGTGGTTTCCTCGAAGCCCTGGTAGAGATCCAGGTTGAGCGACCGGTCGTTGATCATGTTGCCGATCTTCATGCCGAGTCGCGTCCAGATGAAGGGCAGCACGTAGCTCAGGGGATCCATCGCCCCGTCCACCGCGGTCCCGATGCCGTCCCGCACCGTCAGCGGCGGCAAGAGCGGCAGGACCAGGAAGGGCCCGGGCCCGATGCCCCAGATGCCGAGGGTCTGGCCGAAGTCGGCGCGGGTCTTCTGTAGATTGAATTCCTGCTTGGCGATGTCGAAGAGGCCGCCGATGCCGACCGTGCTGTTGATCAGGAAGCGGCCGACCTCCGCGGTCGCGCCCAGCGGGCGCCCCTGGAGCAGGTTGTTGACGACGCGCTGGACCACCAGCAGGTTGTCGAAGCCGCTGTCGATCATCTGCTGCAGGCGGTCTGGCATCACGAAGTTGTAGCCCTTCGCCACCGGCTTGAGCACGTACTTGTCGAGCTTGTAGTTGAACGAGAACATCTTCTCGTTGAACGGCTCCCACGGGTCGTACTCCTCGAGGATGCCCTCGGAGGGCACGGCCGGATCGGCGGCGCGCGCCTGGGCCAGCATCCACGCGGGCGCCTGGGCGACCACGAGCGGCCCCACCGAGGCGACCATGTAGGAGGGCTGCGACCCGGGCTGGATCAGCTCGATGGAGGCGGGCCGGAAGGCCACCGTCGCGGCCATGGCCTGCTCACCCGCGTGCGGCTCGACCACCGCGCCGGTCGGCTGCTGCTCGGGGGCGAGGGCCGCGGCGATCGGATTGTCCGGGTCGGTGGAGCCCGCGGTCGCGGCGGTCAGCGATTCGCTGCGCAGCCCGCCGGACAGCGTGCCACAGCCGCCCATGGCAAGGGCCGAAACCGCCACCAGCAGCGCCGCCTGTCGCATCCCGAATCCGAAACGCACGTTCCGTGTCCCCCTCGAGGTTCTGGCTGAGCTCGCTGACCGCGGTCGGCAGGCCCGCTCCTAGGGAGCAAGGCCAGTGCCACGGCGAGCCATCCGCGAGCATAGGATACCGAGCGCCGTTCTTTCAAGCACTTTCCCTACGATACGGCGCCGGCGCGGCCCCCACCTATAGTCGGTGGGCGGCAGGACTGGGTAACGCGCTCCCCGGATTTGTCACTCCCGGGCCGTTGACAGCGCCGGGCTGCCGGGCTTCAATGCGGGCGCGACTGCAGGATTTCGGAAGACGCTTCGAGAAAGGTGGCCGGTAATGATCGAGCTCACGCTGGAGATGGCCGAGCGCGCGACCCGCGCGGCGCGGGAGAAGGCCAAGGCCCTCGGTACCCCGATGACGATCACGGTGGTGGACGAGGCGGGCCGGCTGGTGTTGTGCTCGCGCGGCGACGGCACCGGGTTCTTCACGCCCGAGACCTCGCGAGCCAAGGCGATGGCCGCTGCGAACTTCCGCATGTCCACCGCCGACCTGGCCGACCGCGTGCAGAAGGGCTCGCCGTTCTGGGCTCAGGTGGGGAGCGCGGTCCCCGGCCAGCTCCTGGCCAGCCACGGTGCGGTGCCGATCGTGGTGAAGGGCCGCGTGATCGGCGCCATCGGCTGCGGCGGCGGCACCGGCGAGCAGGATCAGGAGTGCGCGGCCGCGGGCGCCGCCGTGCTGGCCTAGCCGGCCTTTTCCCGCAGCCGGCTAGCGGCGGACGAGGGCGTGCAGGATGGTGACGCCCTCGCCCCGCCGGCCCACCAGCACCGGGTTCAGGTCGATCTCGCTGATCACGGTGCCGAGGCTGCGCGCGGCCTCGCCCAGGCGCTCGAGCAGCTCGACCGCGGCGGGCAGATCCAGCGGCGCGCCGCCGCGCACGCCGTCCCACAGCGGGCCGATCCGCAGGCTCCGGAGCGCTTCCTCGGCGGCGACCGCGTCGATCGGCGGCAGCAGCAGCCGGAAATCGCGCAGCACCTCGATCAGCACCCCGCCCGAGCCCACCAGCACGACCGGCCCGAAGACGGGATCGACCTTCACCCCGAGCGCGAGCTCGAGCGCGCCGCGGGCCTGGCGCTGGATCAGGAAGCCGTCGAGGGCGAGACCCGGCGCCGCCACGCGCACGTTGGCCTCGATGCGCCGGCACGCGTCCGCGACCGCGGCGCGGTCCGAGAGCCCGAGGACCACGCCGCCCACGTCCGACTTGTGGGGCAGGGCCGCGGCGCAGGCCTTCACCACCACCGGATAGCCGAGCTGCTCGGCCGCGTCGGGCGCCGCCGAGGCCGCGGTGACGAACACGGTATCCACCAGCGGCAACCCGAATGGCACGAGCAGCCGCTGGCTCTCCCACTCGTTGAGGAACGGCTCGCCCGCTCGGCCGGCCGGTATCGATGGCCGGGGCGGTGGCGCCGGCACCTCGAGGGTCGCGCGATCGAGCCAGCGCGCGCGGCGCGCCGTCGCCTGGGCCAGGCAGGCGAGCGAGCGGAGGGCCACGCTCGGGTCCTCGAAGGCGAGCACCCCGCCCGCGCGGAAGGCGTCGACGACCGGACGCTGCGGGCAGCTCACCGCGACGACCTTTCGGGTCGCCGCGGCGACGCGGGCCACGTCGCCGACCAGCCGCCCGAGATCGGTCGCGGCGCCGAGCAAGGCGATCTGGAAGACGATGGCGTCCACGCCCGGATCGGCCTCGAGCGCGGGCAGCACCCGCATGAGCATGCCCGGGTCGGTGAGCATCTGCGCGGTGAGATCCACCGGGTTGGCCGCGGCCGCGAAGTCGGGCAGCGCCGCGCGCAGCGCCGCGGTCGTCTCCGGCGTGAACTCGGCCGGCGCCAGGCCCAGGTCCACGCAGAGGTCCACCGAGAGCACGCCGAGGCCGCCCGAGTTGGAGAGGATCGCCACGCGGCGCCCGGCCTCGCGGTAGCGGAGGAAGGCCTGCGGCAGCGCGAGCAGCTCGGCCGGATCGGCGCAGCGGATCGCGCCCCAGTCGGCGAAGACCGCGTCATAGACCGCGTCCTCGCCCGCGAGCGCGCCGGTGTGCGAGGAGGCCGCGCGCCGGCCCACCGCGCTGCGGCCCGACTTCAGCACGAAGACCGGCACGCCGCGGCGATGGGCCCGCGCCAGGGCCCGGCGGAAGCGCCCCGCGTCCTTCACGTCCTCCATGTAGCAGCAGGCCACGCGCGTGTCCTCGTCCTCGACCACCTCGGCCAGGATCTCGGCCGCCTGCACGTCGGCCTCATTGCCGGTGCTGACCCAGTAGTTGAGGCCGAGCCCGGCCGCGCGCGCCATCTCGTAGATCATCCCGGCCATGGCCCCGCTCTGGCTCACCATCGCGATGGGGCCGGTGGCGAGCCCGGGCTCGAGGAACGGCGAGGCGAAGGTGGCGACCAGGCGCGAGGGCAGGTGGGCGAAGCCCTGGCAGTTGGGGCCGATGATGCGCAGCCCGGTGCGCTCGGCCAGCTCGCGCAGGCGCGCCTGCGCGACCCGCCCGGCGTCGCCGACCTCGGCGAAGCCGCTGCTGAACACGATGGCCGCGCGCACGCCCTTGGCGGCGGCCTCCTCCAGCGACTCGAGCACGCGCTCCGCGGGCACCACCACGATGGCCAGGTCCACGCCCTCCGGGATCGCGCCGATCGAGGGGAAGGCGGGCAGGCCCTGTACGGTGGCGCGCGCGGGATTGACCGGGAACACGCGCCCCGCGTAGCCGTGGCGCAGCAGGAAGGCCAGCGGCCGGCCGCCGATCTTGACGGGATCATCGGAGGCACCCACGACCGCGATGGCGCGAGGCCGGAAGACTGCGCTGAGGTCGGTCACCCGCCCGAGTATAAGCCCGACGGTTGTCCGCCATCTGGCGGAGTGCGGGGGCCATGTCTGGGCCCCCGCAGCTGAAGAGCCTGAAGAAGTAGACGGCTGTCCGCTAGAGTATGCGCATGGCGCGGTGGGACCGGCGATCGAAGCTCCTCGTCGCGGCGAGCCTCGCGGTGCTGCTCGGGCTGCTGGGCGGTCTCGCGCTGGACGCCGGCCGCCCCTATCCGGGATTCTTCGTCACGCCCGACTACTATGTCGGCCCGGTCGAGCCCGCGGCGCGCGCGGCCGGCCTGCGCGCGGGCGACCGGGTGGTCGCGGTGGAGGGCGACTCGCCGCTCACCCTGGCCGCCCGCGTGCGGACCGCCGCCGGGCCCCTGCGCTACGAGGTGGAGCGCGCCGGGCGCCGGCTCTCCGTGGAGCTGGCGCCGCGGCCCCTGACCTGGGGCCGGCTGGTCGACCACTTCGGCGTGTATTTCCTGGTCTCGGCCATCCTGCTGGTCGTCGGCGCGGCGGTCTACGCGCAGAACCCGGCGGCGGCGCCCAACCGCCGCTTCCTCCTCTATATGTGTCTCTGGGCCATCTCGAACGTGGCGGTGCCCGAGGCGGTGCTGGGCGCGCGCCCGTATGCGGGGGCCCTCGTCGGCCTGCTGGCCCCGCTGCTCTCCATCCACGGCTGGGTCTTCTTCCTCACCTACCCGGCCAATGCCGACCGCGAGCGCTGGCTCGAGCGCCACCGCGTGATGCCGCGCCTCTACTGGGTGGCGGTGGTGCTCGGCCTGGCAGGCGCGCTCTCGTTCATCCTGATCCAGGCCTTCGCGCCGGCGCTCCTGGTCAACGGCTGGGTCTACCCGGCCTCCGCGGCCGTGCTCTCGGTGCTGAGCACGCTCTCCTTCCCGATCAAGGTGGGCGCGCTGCTCGACACGCGCCGGCGGGCCGCCTCGCCGCTCGTCAACCAGCAGACCACCGTGCTGCTGCTCGGCATCGCGATGGGCCTCGGCGCCTGGCTCTGCTTCATGCTGTGGCCGCTCCAGCAGCTCTACGAGAGCCCGTTCGATCCGCAGGTGGGCTCGGCCCTCATGCTGCTCTACCCGGCGGCGATCGGGTACGCCACCGTCCGCTACCGCCTCTTCGACGCCACCGTGGTGATCCGCCGCTCGGTGATCTACACCGGCCTGGCCGGCCTCATCACCGGCGCCTACGCGCTGCTCCTGGCCGGAACCAACGCGCTGCTGGCCCAGACCGACCTCACGCGCTCGCCGTGGTTCTCCGCCGCCTTCATGTTCGTGGTCGTGCTGCTCTTCAATCCCCTGCGCGAGCGGGTGCGGCGGGGGGTGGACCGCACCTTCTTCCGGGAGCGCTACGACTACGCGCAGGCGATGCGCACGCTGGCCCGCTCCATGTCGAGCCTGCTCGATCTCGACGAGATCACCCGGCGCCTCACCACCACCATCGAGTCGTCCATGCACGTGCGCACGACGCGGCTGCTCGTCGACGGCTTCCCCCATGACGTCCTGGCCGCCCTGGAGATCGCCCCGGGCGCGCTGTCCCGCTACCAGCTCGCCGCGGATCCGAGCTTCGGCAGCGACCGCGGCGCGGCCCTGGCCGCCTACCAGGCGCTCGGCGCCGAGGTGGTGGTGCCACTGCGCTTCCAGGCGCGGCTGCGCGCGCTGCTGGTGCTGGGAGGCAAGCGGTCGGAGGCCCCCTACACCGGCGAGGACCTCGAGATGCTCGAGGCCCTCGCCGACCAGGCCGCGGTGGCGGTGGCCAACGCGGAGGCGCACCGGCAGGTGCTGGACTACGCCCAGCAGCTCGAGCGCAGCCTGCTCATCCGCGGCAGCCTCGCCAAGTTCGTGCCGCGCCGGGTGCGCCAGCTCATCGAGGAGGCGCCCGAGGCGCCGTCGCTCGACAAGCGCGAGACCGACGTCAGCGTGCTCTTCGCGGACATCAGCGGCTACACGCGGCTGTCCTCGCGCATCGCCCCCGACGACCTGGGCGCGCTCGTCGAGCGCTACTTCGGCGCCTTCCTCGACGAGATCGTCAAGCACGGCGGCGACGTCAACGAGACCGCGGGCGACGGGCTCATGGTGATCTTCCACGAGGGCCCGCACCCCCGCGCGGCGGTGGACGCGGCGCGGGCCATCCACCGCCGGGCCGCCGAGATCGGCGCCGAGCTGGCCGCGCGCTTCGAGCCGGTGGCCATGCACGTGGGCGTCAACACCGGCCCCGCGCTCCTGGGCGCGACCAAGATCGAGGGCAGCGCGGGCACGCGCTGGACCTACACCGCCTCCGGCATGACCACCAACATCGCGGCGCGCCTGGCCGCGCAGGCGGGCGACGGCGAGATCGTGATCAGCGAGGCGACGCGGACGCGGCTGGGGGACGACCTGGCGGTGGAGGACCTGGGGGTGCGCGAGCTGAAGAACGTGGAGACGCCGATGCGGCTCTTCCGGCTCCGGTCATGAAGTTCACGGGAGCCGCCGCGCGGTCTGGCGGCCGCCCTCACGGAGCAGGGGCCGGGTTCCCCGCAACCCGATCCCGTCGCCTGTGTTAGTCTCCGGCGGCAGCCCGTCGTGCTCGAGCCCGGCCGGGCAGGAGGCCACATTTGCGGAGGCGCCGCCCCGAGTCATGTGAGCAGGTTCTCGGCCCCCGCGCCGGGGACCGTTCGCGCGTGCCGAGCTGGCCGGTCGCCGTCGCGCTCGGGCTGCTCGCGGTCGCCTTCGCGTCGGCCTGCGCGCGCTCGTCCTCGCCGGAGGGATCCGCGGGGTCCGACAAGGTCCGGGCCGAGCGTCCGTCCTACGAGGTCGGTCAGACCTGGAGTCGTCAGGACGGCGTCTATCGCCTCGCGCGCATCGAGCGCGACCTCTACGTGTTCGAGTACGGCGATCGCGAGGTGCAGCTGAGCCGGGACCTCACGATTGCCGGCGTGCGCAAGGGGAGGTTCTTCGGCGAGTTCGATCCGCCCCCGCGGGTCTCCTGGCCGCTGCAGGTCGGCAAGAAGGGGGTCACCGGGGGCGTGTGGCGAAGCGAGACCAACATCGCGGGGGCGCCCGGTCAGTTCTTCTGGGAGGTCGGCGCCTACGAGGACGTCGTGACCCGCGCGGGTACCTTCAAGGCGTTCCGTATCGACTTCACGCTCAATCAGCGCGCGGTTGCCTCGGGCTCCCAGTACCAGCGGCACCTGCATATGTGGTACGCGCCGGAGGTGCAACAGATCGTCAAGCTGGCCGACGACCATCCGTCGCGCTGGTACGGCTTCGAGGTCGTCTCGGTCAATCGGCCCGCGGCCGCGCCATTGCAGATCGTGCTGACGCATCCGCGGGACCAGCAGACCGTGGAGGCCGATTCGCTCCGGCTCGAGGGGAAGGTGCTCGCCGGCAAGGGTGTCGCGCGCGTGAGTGTCAGCGTGAACGGCGAGGCGCGGTCGGTCTCCACCAGCGGATCCAGCGTGCCACTCGACCAGGTCGTCAAGCTCAAGCCCGGGAAGAACGTCGTGCTGGTCACCGCGACGACCACCGACGGGGAGACGACGCAGATCGCGCGGACGCTGCATCTGAAGGCTCCCGCGCCGGCCGCTCCCCCCGCGCCGGATGCGACCGCCACCCCGCGGCCCTCTCCGCCCGCGGGTGTTCGCCCGCCGGCGCCGGCGCGGCCCACCCCGTCCCTCGCGGTGACGATCTCCGCGCCGAGAGATCAGAGCCGCTTCGAGCAGGAGTCCGCCGCCCTGGCCGGGTTCGCGGCGGGCGGCCGCGGGCCGCGCCGGCTCGTGGTGACGCTCAACGGTCGCGAGGTCGCGCGGCGCGAGGAGTCCGCCCCCGCGTCGTCTCTGGCCTTCCACGCCCCGGTCACGCTGCGGGAAGGCCAGAATACGCTCGTGGTCACCGCCACCGACGGGGAGGGCGCCACCCAGCAGGAAGCGCGCACCCTGTACTACGAGAAGGTGGTGCCGCTGTCGATCGCGGTGCGGTATCCCGACGACAAGGTGCGGGTGGAGGACGAGACGACCGTGGTGGCCGCGCTCGTGACCGGAAGCAAGGGGATCGCGCTCGTCCGGGTCGACCTCAACGGCAGCGAGGTGTCGCGCTTCACCGGCGCGGGCCCCTCGCAAAAGTCCATGGCGGTCACCGCTCCCGCGAAGCTCCGGGAGGGCGTGAACGTCGTGGTGGTCAGCGCGACCGACTCAAACGGCCTGGTCCGGCAGGACATCCGCACCATCACCTACACGCCCCCGTCGGCTCCGCCCGCGGCTCCGGCTTCCCGACCGGCGCCCGCGCGCTGGGCCGTGATCATCGGGGTGGGCGACTACGAGAGCCGCGACGTCGCCAAGCTCCGCTACGCGGCCCGCGATGCGGAAGCCGTCTACCAGGTCCTGACCGGGCCCGGAGGTTTCAAGACCGAGCACGTCCTGCTGCTGACCGACCGGACGGAGCGCCGGCCGACCCTCCGGAACATCCGCTGGGCCCTGGGCACCTTGCTCGCGCGCTCGGCTCGCAAGGAAGACACCGTCGTCATATTCTTCGCCGGACATGGAGCCCCGGAAGTGGATCCACGGGGCGTCGAGCGGGACGGCCTCGCCAAGTACCTCGCTCCCATCGACGTCGACCCGGACGACCTGTTCTCCTCGGCGCTGGCGATGGACGACATCCAGACGATCTTCTCCCGCATCGAGGCGGAGCGCGTGGTCGTATTCATCGACGCCTGCTACTCCGGCGCGGCCGGGGGCCGCACGTTCTCGTCGAGCAAGACCCGCTCGGCCGGCGTCGACGACCTGTTTCTGGAGCGGCTGACGCGCTCCAAGGGGCGCGCCATCGTCACCGCGTCCCGCCCGTCCGAGGTCTCGATCGAGCTGTCCGCGCTGGGACACGGGATCTTCACCTACTATCTCGTCGAGGGTCTGAAGGGCGCCGCCGACGCCAATCGAGACGGCATCGTCTCGCTTCAGGAGCTCTACGAGTACGTGGAGCAGGAGGTCACCGCCCGGGCTCGCTCCGTCGGCGGCAACCAGCACCCCATGATGAAGGGCGAGCTCGAGGGTCCGCTGCCGCTGGTGCGGATCCGTCCCCGATGAGGCGACCCCAGCGGGAGATGGTCAGGCTCCGGCTGCGGTTGCGCGCTCCGGTCAGAGCAGCGTGCCGTGCAGGATCAGGAGGGCGACGCCGAAGTAGATGATGAGCCCGGTCACGTCGACGAGCGTCGCCACGAACGGGGCCGAGGCGCTGGCCGGGTCGAAGCCGAGGCGCCGGAGGATGAACGGCAGCATCGAGCCGGCCAGGGACCCGAAGGTCACGACGCCGACCAGGGCGGCGCCCACGGTCAGGGCGACGAGCGGCCAGGACGGGCCGTAGTCGTAGAAGCCGAGGGATTGCCAGGCGGTGATGCGGAGGATGCCGATCACGCCGAGGATGGCGCCGAGCGAGATCCCGGCCGGCAGCTCCCGGGCCGCCACCCACCACCAGTCGGCCACGCGCACTTCCCGGAGGGCGAGGGCGCGGATGATCAGCGAGGTGGCCTGCGAGCCGGAATTGCCGCCCGAGCTGATGATGAGGGGGATGAAGAGGCCGAGCACGAGGGCGTGGCTGAGCTCCGCCTCGAAGTGCTGCATGGCGGTCGCGGTCAGCATCTCGCCGAGGAAGAGGGCGCAGAGCCATCCGGCGCGCTTCCGGATCATCGTGCCGAACGCGATCTGCGAGTAGGGCTCGTCGAGCGCCTCGAGGCCGCCCATCTTGTGGAGGTCCTCGGTCTGCTCCTTCACGACCGCGTCGATCACGTCGTCCACCGTGATCGTGCCGAGCAGGTGGCCGTGCTCGTCCACCACCGGCACGGCCAGGAGATTGTACTTGGACAGCAGTCGCGCGACGTCCTCGCGGTCCGTCATCGGGGCCACCTTGAGGAGCCCGCGATGTTCGCCGACCCCCAGGACCCCGGCGCGGCGATCCGCGACCACGAGCTCCCGCAGCGAGACGACGTGCACGACCCGGCGGTCGCCGGGGTCCAGCACGTAGATGGCGTAGACGGGCTTGCGCCGGCCGACGTGCGCGACATGATCCAGCGCCTCCCCGGCGGTCGCGGTCGACGGCACGCTCAGGTAGTCGGTCGTCATGATCCCGCCCGCGGTGGTCGGCGGAAACGCCAGGAGCAACGCCAGCGTCGCGCGCGTCGAGGCGTCGAGGTCCTCGAGGAATCGAGTGCGGTCGGCGGCGGGCAGCCTACGGAAGAGGTGGGCCTGCTGGTCCGGCGACATGGCCTGGATGAATGCGACGGCCTTGTCGGTCGGGAAGTGGTGGAACACCTCGTGGCGCTGCTCCAGCTCGGGATGCTCGACCACCCGCACCGCGAACTCGAACGGAAGCGCGGAGATCACCTCGGCCGCTCGACCCGAATCCACCCGGTTCAGGGCTTCGGCGAGGTCGGCCTCGTGGACCGACGCCAGAGCCGCGGCGATCTCGCTCGGGGCTCCTTCGGCCAGGCGGCTCAGCAGCTCCGGGGTGAGGTCGGTTCTCGGTGTAGTCATGTGCGTGGGGCCACTCGCCCCTCACCCTGCCCTCTCCCCAGGGGGAGAGGGGGGCGAATGCTAGCGCGAGATGGTCAGGCGCTCGCGGCCGTAGTTGTCGTCGTCCACCCAGGGGCGGCCCTCGGCGAAGCGGGCGGCGCGGAAGGGGGTGAGATCGACGGTGCGCGGCTTGCCCTCGAGGATCCACTCGGCCAGGCACTTGCCGATCGCGGGGGAGGTCTTGAAGGACGTGCCCGAGTCGCCGAGCATCACGTAGAGGCCGGGGATCGACGGGACCTGGTCGATGATCGGGCGGCCGTCCGGGCTCATCATGATCATGCCGGCCCAGCCGCCGCGCATCGTGGAGTCGGCGAAGAGCGGCAGGCGGTGGGTGAGGCGCTCGCGGCAGAGGGCGACGAAGCCCTCGTCCACGCCCTCGTGCAGCTTGTCCGGATCGCCGCCGAAGGCCGCGCCCAGCTCCACGCCGATCAGGGTCAGGTTGCCGGCCACCGGACGGATCCAAGCCTTCTGGCCCGCGTCGATGATCACCGGGTGCCTGCGGGTGAGCGCGGGCGGCCAGCGGAAGAGCGAGACCTGGATGCGGTACGGCTGGAGACCATAGTCGAGGCCGAGCGGATCGAGGAGCGGCTGGCCCCAGGCGCCGGGCACCAGCACCACCACCGGAGCCTCCACGCGCCCGCCCGCGGTCTCGACGCCGGTGACGCGCCCGCGCTCGGTCAGGATCCGGGTGACGTGGCAGCCGGTCTCGATGGTGACGCCCAGGCGTTGCGCGGCCGCCGCGAAGGCGAACGCGGTGGCGCTCGGATCGGCGTAGCCGGAGCCGGGCTCCCAGGCGGCGGCCCCGATGTCGTCCACGCGGCACTCGGGAAAGAGCGCGCGGATGTCGTCGCGCGAGACTTCTCGTGTGTCCACGCCCAGGCGCTGCTGGCGGGCCAGGTTGCGCCGCAGGGCGGCCTCGTAGCCGGGCGCCACGATCTGGAGGAAGCCCGGCGCTTCGAAGCCGCAGTCGCCGCCTACGATGGAGGTGAAGTCGCGGAAGATCTTGAGGCTCTCGATGGCGAGGCGCGACTCGTGCTCGTTGGTGTAGTGCATGCGTACGAGGGCGCCGGACTTGCCGGTGGCGCCGGCCGCCAGATGGCGGCGCTCCAGCAGGCGGACGTTCTTCGCGCCCATGCTGGCCAGGTGAAACGCGGTGCTCGTGCCGTTCGCGCCGCCGCCGATGATGACGATGTCCGCCGAGGGGCTCATGGCGCTGGATTCTGTCATGTTTGGCACACCTTCGCCACCGGCGGCCCGGCTTGACAGGGTGAGGCGAAACCCCTATAAATGACGCACCGCGAGCGGCCTCCGTCGCCCGCCGCGGTATCCAGACGGAGCCCAGATGCAGCACGAACCCGAGGAGGATCTACCACCATGGAATTGACCCGACGTGATCTGCTCAAGGGAGCGGCCGCCCTCGGCGCCGCCGCCACGGTGCCGCTGACCGCGGGCGGACTCGCCGTGGCCCAGACCACCCAGAAGAAGGAGCTGGTGACCGCCCAGGCGGGCGACATCTCCAAGTTCGACCCGCACTTCAGCACCTCGTCGAACGACATCCGGGTGTCCTTCAATCTCTTCGACACCCTGACGAGCCGGCATCCGGACGGCAAGCTCCACCCCGGGCTCGCCACGGAGTGGAAGCTCGACGGCCAGACCACGTGGCGCTTCAAGCTGCGCCAGGGCGTCAAGTTCCACAACGGCGACGCGTTCACGTCGGCGGACGCGAAGTACAGCATCGAGCGCACCTACGACCCGGCCGCCAAGACCATGGTGGCCACCGTGTTCTCCACGATCGACAAGATCGAGGCACCGGATCCGTTCACCCTCGTCATCACCACCAAGAAGCCGGACCCGCTGCTGCCCGCGCGCCTGGCCTTCTACGGCGGCCAGATCGTGCCGAAGAAGTATGTGGAGTCGGTCGGTAACGACACGTTCAACGCCAAGCCCGTCGGCACGGGCCCGGTGCGCTTCGGCTCCTGGGTGAAGGACGACAAGGCGGTCCTCGAGGCCAACCCGGACTACTGGGG
>DATFUK010000016.1:0-2412 GCA_035260865.1 Candidatus Methylomirabilota bacterium
CGCCTCATCCTTCGCGGCGCGGGCTTCGGCCGGCGCAGCCTCGCCACCGACCTGGCCCTGGGCGTCGGGGTGGCGGTGGCGGACGGCTACCTGACCCAGTCGGTGGTCCGCGGCCACGCGCAGGAATCCCTCGTGCTCACCACCGACGCGGGCGAGTCTCCGGTCCTGGCCGTGGTCGCCGACGCGGTGCACGCCGGGCGCGCCGCGCTCCAGGCGGTGGGCGGGCTAGGCCGCCAGGCGGGCAGCGGGGTGATCACCCGGACCGCGGCCACCGCGCGGCTCATGCTGAGCGAGGCCGCCGCGGTGGCGGTCTTCCGCGAGTTCGCGATCCTGGACGAGGGCGCCGCGTCCATCCGCTTCGCCCCCGCGATCTTCGAGCTGGACCGGCCGGCCCTGGCCGCGGTGCTCCGCGGCCTCTTCACCGCGGACGCCACCGTGGCCAACTACGGCGAGCAGTCGCGCTACATCTCGCTCGACTCGACGTCGCTCGAGCTGCTGCGCCAGGCCCAGATGCTGCTGCTGACCTTCGGCATCAAGGCGCGGCTCTACGAGGACACGCGCCTGGCCGAGGCGACCGCGGCGCGGCCCCACCCGACGCATTCCCTGCGGATCAGCCGCGCGTCGTGCCCGCTCTTCGAGCAGGCGATCGGCTTCCACGCGGAGAGCCCGAAGGCGGAAGCCCTGGCCCGGCTCAACGGGAACGAGCCGGCGACCGGCGAGGAGCTGACCGACGAGGTGGTCGCGATCGAGCCGGCCGGCGAGGCGGACGTCTTCGACCTCACCGAGACGGTCACCCACCACTTCGTGGCGGGCGGCATCGTCGTCCACAACTGCTCGGAGTACCTCTTCCTCGACGACACCGCGTGCAACCTCGCGTCGATCAATCTGGTGAAGTTCCTCCGCGAGGACGGCGGCGTCGACGTGGACGGCTTCCGCCACGCCTGCCGCCTGTGGACCTCGGTGCTCGAGATCAGCGTGCTGATGGCCGCCTACCCGAGCCCGGCGATCGCCCAGCGGAGCTGGGACTTCCGTACCCTGGGCCTGGGCTACGCCAACATGGGCACCGTGCTCATGCGCCGGGGCATCCCCTACGATTCCCCGGAGGCCACCGCGATCTGCGGGGCGATGACCGCGATCATGTGCGGCGAAGCGTACGCGACCTCCGCGGAGATGGCGCGGGACCTCGGCCCCTTCCCCGGCTACCACAAGAACCAGGCCCCCATGCTGCGGGTGATGCGCAACCACCGGCGGGCCGCCTACGGGGTCGCCGCGGTGGAGTACGAGGGGCTCAGCATCACGCCGGCCGGCATCGATCCGGCCCACTGCCCGGCCCCGCTCCTCCAGGCCGCGCGGGAGACGTGGGACCGGGCGGTCGGGCTCGGCGAGCAGTTCGGCTACCGCAACGCCCAGGTCACGGTCCTGGCGCCGACCGGCACCATCGGCCTCGTCATGGATTGCGACACCACCGGCATCGAGCCCGACTTCTCGCTGGTGAAGTTCAAGAAGCTCGCGGGCGGCGGCTACTTCAAGATCGCCAACCAGAGCCTGCCGCTCGCGCTCGAGACGCTCGGCTACACCCCGGGCGAGATCGACGACATCGTGGCCTACTGCGTCGGCCGCAAGACCCTGCGGGGCGCGCCGTCGATCAATCACGACACGCTGCGCGCCAAGGGCTTCGACGATGCGGGCCTGCAGCGGCTGGAAGCCTCGATCGAGACCGCGTTCGACATCACCTTCGCGTTCAACGCGTGGGCGCTCGGCGAGGGCTACATCGGCTCCCGGCTCGGCATCAACGAGGCGCAGCTCGCCGAGTGGAACGGCAACCTGCTGCGCGCGATGGGCTTCTCCACCACCGAGATCGAGGCGGCCAACGACTACTGCTGCGGCACCATGACCGTCGAGGGCGCGCCGCGCCTGAAAGCCGACCACCTGCCCGTCTTCGACTGCGCCAACCGCTGCGGCAAGAAGGGCACGCGCTTCATCGCCACCGAGGCGCACATCCGGATGATGGCGGCGGCCCAGCCCTTCATCTCGGGGGCCATCAGCAAGACCATCAACATGCCCATGGACGCCACCATCGAGGATGTCAAGTGGGCCTACGACCTCGCCTGGCGGGGCATGCTCAAGGCGGTGGCCCTCTACCGCGACGGCTCCAAGCTCTCGCAGCCGCTCAACTCCACCACCGACGAGGAGGAGGAGCTGGCGGCGGCCGCGGACGTCGAGGCGGTGGCCGAGAAGATGACCGAGCGGGTGGTCACCCAGTACCTCCGCGAGCGGCACCGCCTGCCCGACCGCCGCTCGGGCTACACGCAGAAGGCGGTGGTGGGCGGCCACAAGGTCTACCTCCGCACCGGGGAGTACCAGGACGGGACGGTCGGCGAGATCTTCCTCGACATGCACAAGGAAGGGGCG
>DATFUK010000017.1:0-4057 GCA_035260865.1 Candidatus Methylomirabilota bacterium
GCCCGCCCGCCCGCTCCGCGCCGCGCCCGCCCAGCCCGATCGCCTCGAGCGTCTCCTCGATCCGGCTCCGCTGGTCGCCGTCGAGACGGGCGCGGAGGGTCGCCAGCACGCCCTTGCTCGGCCGGGCCAGCGACAGCTCCAGGTTCTCGCGCACGCTCAGGTTGGCGAAGATGGACGGGGTCTGGAACTTGCGCCCGATGCCGAGGCTCGCGATCTCGTTCTCGCGCAGCCCGACCAGCTCGGTGTGCTTGCCGAAGATCACGCGCCCGGCCGCCGGCTGCACCTTGCCCGAGACCACGTCGAGCAGGGTGGTCTTCCCCGCTCCGTTGGGCCCGATCACCACGCGCAGCTCGTGGTAGTCCATGAAGAAGTTCAGGTCGTGGAGCGCCTTGAATCCGTCGAAGTCGACGGTGACGTTCTCCATGTAGATGATCGATCCCTCGGGCGCCGCGGCGGTGAATGCCATGGCCTAGCGCGCCTGGATGTGGGGGACTTCGGCGTGCGGCTCGGCCTCTTCGCGCCCTTGACCGTCGTCGGGGCGCCCGCTCTGCCGGACCCCGGCGCCCGCGCCCGGGCCCATCCGCGCGATCAGCTTCTGCGTGGTTCCCACCACCCCGTCGGGGAAGAAGAGCACCACCGCCACGAACATGCCGCCCAGCACGAGCAGCCAGAGATCCGGATAGTGTGTGGTCAGCAGGCTCTGCAGCCAGTTCACCCCGAGCGCTCCCACCACCGGGCCCAGGAGCGTGCCGCGCCCGCCCACCGCCACCCAGATGATCATCTCGATCGACGGGAGCACCCCGATCTTGGCCGGGGTGATGATGCCGACCTGGGGGACGTAGAGCGCGCCCGCGACCCCGGCCAGCACCGCGGAGACCACGAACACGAAAACCTTGAACGCGGCGGGCGAGTAGCCGGAGAAGAGCACGCGATTCTCGCTGTCGCGGATCGCGATCAGCACCCGGCCCGCGGGCGAGCGGGTGATCCAGCGGCACAGGAGGAAGGCGCCGCAGAGGCACAGCGCGGTGACGAGGTAGAGCCCGCGCTGGGTGGCCGCGCTGTTGAGCGTGAAGCCGAAGACGCTCTTGAAGCCGCTCAGGCCGTTGGTCCCTCCCAGGTTCATCGCGTTCCGGTTGAACAGGAGCCACATGGACAGCGCGAGGGCCTGGGTGATGATCGAGAAATAGACCCCGCGGATGCGGCTGCGGAACGTGAGGTAGCCGAACACGTAGGCGAAGAGGGCCGGCACCGCGAGCACCGCGACCAGGGTGAACGAGGCGCTGTAGAACGGCTTCCAGAAGAGCGGCAGCTCGGTCACCTGGTTCCAGACCATGAAGTCCGGGAGCACGTTGCCGTAGACGCTCCGGGTGCCGATCTCGAGCATCAGGTGCATGCCCATCGCGTAGGCCCCCAGGCCGAAGAAGACCCCGTGACCGAGCGAGAGCACGCCGGTGTAGCCCCAGATCAGGTCGATGCCAAGCGCGAGGATGGCGTAGGCCAGGAACTTGCCGAAGAGATTCAGGGTGAAGTCGGACACGCGCAGCGCGGAGCCCGGCGGGAGCGCGTTGAGGGCGGGGAGGACCGCCACCACTGCGATCGCGCCCGCGAGGAGCCCCCAGCGCTCAAGACTCCGCATAGCGCCCCTTGGTCGCGAAGAGCCCCGACGGACGGCGCTGGATGAACAGGATCACGAGCACCAGGATCAGGACCTTCCCGAAGACCGCGCCCATTCCTGGCTCGATGATCTTGTTGAGCCCGCCGATTCCGATCGCGGCGAGGATGCTCCCGGCCAGCTTCCCGACCCCGCCCGTCACCACCACCATGAAGGAGTCCACGATGTAGTTCTGGCCGAGCTCCGGGCCCACGTTGCCGATCTGGGTGATCGCGCAACCCGCCAGCCCGGCCAGCCCCGCTCCGAGCGCGAAGGTGCCCGCGTCGACCCAGCGCGCCCGGACCCCCAGGCAGGCCGCCATGCCGCGGTTCTGGGTCACCGCGCGGATGCGCAGGCCCCAGTCGGTGCGGAAGAGCAGGAGGTACATCGCCCCCACGCTGATCGTGGCCAGCCCGATGATGAAGAGCCGGTTGTACGGGAGCTGGACTCCGATCATGACCGGGATGCCGCCGGACAGCCAGCGGGGCGAGGTCACGTCCACGTTGGCGGCGCCGAACCAGAGGCGGAGGCCCTGCTGGATCATGAGGCTCACGCCCCAGGTCAGCAGCAGCGTCTCGAGCGGACGGCCGTAGAGGAACCGGATCACCCCCCGCTCCAGCAGGAAGCCCGCGGATGCCGAGACGAGGAACGAGAACGGCAGCGCGACCAGGAAGTAGTAGTCGAAGCTCCCCGGGAAGTACGTCGCGAACCAGCCCTGCATGAGGAAGGTCGCATACGCGCCGAGGGCCATCAGCTCGCCGTGGGCCATGTTGATCACGCCCATCAGACCGAAGACGATGGCGAGCCCCAGGGCCATCAGCAGCAGGATCGAGGAGAGCGAGAGGCCCTGGAACGCGATCTCGATCGCCTGGGTGAAGAGCCCCCACCGCTCGATGCGCTTCACCGCGATCTGCGCGGCGGCGGCCAGCGCGGGCGGGGCCTGCGGATCCCCCGCGATCTGGTAGAGCGGCTCCATCGCGTTGGCGCTGCGCAGCCGCCCGAGCGTTTCGGCCGCGATCGCCCGCTCGGCCGGGTCGCCGACCCGGAGGCGGATCAGAGCCACCCCCTCCTCGAGGGCGAAGCGCACCCAGCGGTCGGTCTCCTTCGGCAGAGCGTCCTGGAGCAGCTTCAGGGTCGCGGCGTCGCCGGTGTAGGCCATCTTGGTGGCGGCGGCGCGGCGCGCGGCCGGGTCGGGATTGACGAGGTCGTTCTGGCCCGAGAACGCGTCGATCAGCGGGCGGATGGCGATGCGCAGGCTCCGTCCGCTGGAGACTTCCGCGAGCGTGGACAGGTCGACGAGCAGCGGTTTGCCGTCGGGGCCCGCGATCGGCTCACGCCCATATGCGGTGAAGAGGGGAACCAGGGTCTTGTCGCCCTCGCTGACCTTGTCGCCGACGATGACGGTTTCCTTCTTGCCCCCGGGGAGAGAGCGCACGTAGACGCTGCCCTCCCGCAGCGCCTCCAGCAGGGGCAGGATCCTGCGATCGCCCGTCTTGCCCAGCGCGACCGCGGCGGCTTCCTGCACCGCCGAGTCGGCGGAGGCCACGTCCGCGATGTGCTTGGCGATGGCCTCGGGGGAAGCCCCCGCGCTCTGCGCCACTGCCGGGGCGGCGAGCCCCGGCAGCAGCGCGAGCGCGAGGAGGAGCGATCTCCACACGAGCGTGCTTACGCCTTCTTCTGGTACGTACCCTGGTGCTTGATCCAGTCACAGCCCTTGTCGGGGCTCGTGTACTGGCTCCACGGGTCGGCCTTCACCAGGCCCTTGGAGCGGGAGACGACCTTGAACTGGCCGTCCTTGAGGATCTCGCCGATCAGCACGGGCTTGTAGGTGTGCTGGTTGGCCTCGTCCATCTTGATCTGGCCGCCCGGGGCCAGGAACGTCTGGCCGTAGACCGCCTTCCGGACCGCGTCCACCTCGAACGACTTGGCCTTCTCGGCCGCCTGCTTCCAGATGTAGACGCCGAAGTAGGCCGCCTCCATCGGATCGTCGGTGACCCGCTTGTCGCTGCCGGGCAGGTTGGCCTTCTTGGCGTAGGCCTTGAACGCCTGGACGAACTTCTTGTTCTGCGGGGTGTCCACGGACTGGTAGTAGTTCCAGGCCGCGAGGTGGCCGACCAGCGCGGAGGTGTCCATGCCGCGCAGCTCGTCCTCCGCCACGCTGAACGCCATGATCGGGCACTGCTCCGACCGCAGGCCCTGGTTGGCGAACTCCTTGTAGAAGGGAACGTTCGAGTCGCCGTTGATGGTGGAGAGCACCGCCGAGCTGCCGCCGGTGGAGAAGCGCTTGATCTTGCCGACGATGGTCTGGTAGTCCTGATGGTTGAAGGGGGTGTACTCCTCCGCGATCGAGTCCGCGGGAATCCCCTTGGCGAGCAGGAACGCACGCAGGATCTTGTTGGCGGTCCG
>DATFUK010000018.1:0-8352 GCA_035260865.1 Candidatus Methylomirabilota bacterium
GGGCCGCCGAGCCGCGTGCCAGGATCGCGTCGTGGCTCGCAACGGCGCACGTCGGCAGCAGTGGTGGTGGCCGCCAGACTAGGCGGCCTCGGGTGAAGTCTCTGGACTGATCGAACGAGCCGCCTCACGGGGGCGGCTCTCCTGTTTTCCGGGAACGCCGCCTCGCCGGGGAGGCGGCGGAGCTCACGATGAAGACCATCCTCACCGGCGACCGGCCCACCGGGCCGCTGCACCTCGGCCACTACGTCGGCTCGCTCCAGAATCGCGTCGCGCTCCAGCGGGACTATCAGACCTACGTGCTGATCGCCGACGTCCAGGCGCTCACCGACCACGCCGAGGAGCCCGAGTTGGTACGGCGGAACGTGCTCGAGGTGGCCCTCGACTATCTCGCGGTCGGCATCGATCCGGCGATCGCCACCATCGTCGTCCAGTCCGGGGTTCCGGAGCTGGCCGAGCTCACCGTCTACTACCTGAACCTCGTCACCGTCGCCCGGCTGGGGCGCAATCCGACCGTCAAGGAGGAGATGCAGCAGAAGGGCTTCGGCGCGGACGTGCCCGCCGGCTTCTTCGTCTATCCGGTGAGCCAGGCGGCGGACATCACGGCCTTCAGGGCGGACGTGGTCCCGGTGGGAGAGGACCAGCTGCCGATGATCGAGCAGACCGTGGAGATCGTCCGCCGGTTCAACCGGCTCTACGGCGCGACGCTCGTCGAGCCCACCGCCCTCATCCCGAAGCACGCCCGCCTGCCCGGCATCGACGGCCAGAGCAAGATGGGGAAGTCGCTCGGTAACGCCATCTTCTTGTCGGACCCTCCTGATGTGGTCTCGAAGAAGGTGATGGGCATGTACACGGATCCAGGGCATATTCGCGCTGAGCTGCCAGGCATGGTGGATGGCAACCCGGTGTTCGGCTACCTCGACGCGTTCGACCCCGACGAAGCGGGCGTCGACGATCTCAAGCGGCGATACCGGGCCGGCGGGCTGGGTGACGTGGCGGTGAAGCGGCGCCTGGTTGACGTGCTGGGAGCATGCCTGGCCCCGATCCGGGCGCGACGGGACCAGCTCGCGCGAGACCCCGACGCAGTGGCGCGAATCCTCCGCGAGGGGACCGAGACGGGACGAGCAGTCGCCCAGCGGACGCTCGCGGACGTCCGCCGAGCCCTCCGGCTCTAGACCGGCTTTTGGAGGGTCGGGCTACTTCTTCGGGGATGCGCGCCGGGCCCGAGCCGCGGAGTTGGCGGCCACCGCGGACCGGATCAATTTCTTGAAGGCGGGCCCGTCGAGCTTCTCCCCTTCGCGAATGTCGATGGCTCGGCGCGTGTTCCCCTCGAGACTGGAGTTGAAGAGCTCCTTGGGGTCTTCAACGGAGGCGCCTCGGGCGAAGGTGAGCTTCACGACCTGCTTGTACGACTCCCCCGTACAGACGATGCCGTCATGGAACCAGACCGGAGTCCCGGGGGAAGAGGGCTTCGCCCATTTCCATTCCTCCTGGATCTCGGGGTCCGCGTCGTGGATGAGCTGGCGAACCCAGGCGAGCGTCTCGCCCCTCCAGTCCCCCAGCTCCTGGATTCTCTTCGTGATCTTCTTCGAAGCGGCCGCGCTGCTCGGGGCACGGTTCATCTAGACCGGCTTGTCGCCCGCGATCTGGACCCGGCGCATGATCCGGCGGAACCGCCCGGCATCGTGCACGGCCAAGTGCTTGACGCAGCGGTTGTCCCAGAACGCGACCGAGCCGGTGGCCCACCGGAAGCGGCACGTGAACTCGGGCCGGTGGCCGTGCTCGAGCAGGTAGCCGAGCAGGGGCGCGCTCTCGGCCTCGGTCATCCCGTCGAACCGGATGGTGTACGAGTGATTGACGAAGAGCAGCTTGCGGCCGGTCTCCGGATGGGTGCGAACGACGGGATGGATGCTCACCGTCTCCTCCCAGCCCTCCTCCCGCACCTTCGTTGCCCGGTAGGCGTTCATCCCCGCCTGGGGCCCCGCGACCTTCCGATCACTGTGGACGGCGCGCAGGCCCTCCAGCAGCCGCTTCATGCCGTCGGACAGCGCTTCGTAGGCGAGGTACTGGCTGGCGAACAGCGTGTCGCCGCCGTAGGGCGGCACCTCGATGGCGTACAGGATGGCGCCCATCGGGGGCTCCGCCATCATGGTGGTGTCGGTGTGCCACTCCTCTCCCACGATGCGCGCGTCCCCGGGCTCCCTGCGGATCTCGATGATCTCCGGGTCGGGGACGACGGTCGCGTAGTTGGGATGCACGAAGATGTCGCCGAAGCGCCGCGCGAGCGCCTTGTGCTGGGAGGCGTCGAAGCGCTGGTCGCGGAAGAAGACGACGCAGTGATCGAGAAGGGCCCGCCGGACCGCGGCCACGCTCGCCGTGTCGAGCTCGGTGCCCAGGTCCACGCCGTGGATCTCGGCGCCCAGGGATCCGGTGATGGGACGCACCTCGATCGGCATCGCGCGCTCCTCCCGGCTCAGTACAGGTTCTTCCGGTAGCCGTCCTGCAGGCGCTGGTCCAGCTCCTCGACCGTCATCGTGTTGAGCTTGGCGTGGTCGCGGAACATCTGGGCGGGCGAGGCCAGCCCCTGACGATCCGGCCAGCGCGCGGGCTCCCACAGGCCGGAGCGCTTCACGCACTTCGCGCAGTGCAGGAACGATTCCTCCACGTCCACCGCGATGGCGAGCTGCGGGGTCTTGCCCTGGGCGGCCAGGCGCGCCAGCCACTCGGGATCGCGCACGATCCGGGCGCGGCCGTTGATCCGCAGCGTCTCCTCGCTGCCCGGCACCAGGAAGATGAGGCCGATGCGGGGGTTCTCCAGCAGGTTCCGCATCCCGTCGAAGCGCTTGTTGCCCGGGCGGTCCGGGATGAGCAGGGTCCGCTCGTCCACCACCAGGACGAAGCCGGGGGCATCGCCCTTGGGGCTCACGTCGCAGCGCCCCGCGCGGTCCGCGGTCGCCACGAGCACGAAGGGCGCCCGCGCGATGAAGGCCCGGCAGTGCTCGTCGATCCGGGCGATGTCCTTGCGGAGGGCGATCTCGGACGGCTCGCCCATCAGCGCCCGCAGCTCGTCGAGGCTGCCGACCACGTCCTTGAACTCGGTTGCCCCATTCGCTTCGCTCATGCGACCGCCTCCCGGGAAGATCTCTCTCGTGCCCTCGAACATACCATCACCGGTCCGCCCAGGTCTCGATCCGCTCCACGTAGTTCTCGCCGAACCGGGCGCGCGTCACGCGGCCCGCCGGGTCGGTCTCGAACACGGCCAGCTCCGCCGGGACGCCGTAGCCGTCGGTGGTCTCGACCCGGAAGGTGTGCTCGCCGACCGGCTTGAGCGTGGAGGGCGCCAGCAGCGGGTCGGGCGTCGCGGGGCCGATCACCACCAGCTCGCCGCCGCGGATGATGATCTGGAGATCGGCCCACGCGCTCCGGTAGCGCCCCACGTAGCGCTGCCAGGCCGGGTCGGTGACGGGTGGCGTTGGCCGGGTCGCGGCGGCGATCGCGGGCCCCACCCATTCCAGCGCCTTGTCCGCGTAGAGCCAGGCGTCGGCATCGTCGGAGCTCACGAGCGCGATGACCGCGGTCCTGTCCGCGGGGCAGACCTGGAGATTGCTCCGGAATCCCCGCACCGCGCCGCCGTGGCCGACGAGGGTCTTGCCCCGCACCCGCAGCAGGCGGAAGCCCAGTCCCCAGCCCGCCTGCCACTCCGGCTCGAGCCAGTGCACCCGGTGCATCTCGGCGAGCGTCCGGCCGGAGAGGATCTGGGCGCCGCCGGCCGCTCCCCCGCGGAGCTGGAGCATCGCGAAGCGCGCCAGGTCGGCCACGCTGGTCGTCATGTTGCCCGCGGCGGTGAGGCCGCGCAGGTCGTTGAACGGCGCCGGCGCGCCTCCCAGCAGCCGCCGCGCGTAGCCGGTGGCCAGACGCTGGTGGCCCGGCTCGGGCGAGGCGACCAGCGTCGCGGTCATGCCGAGCGGCTCCAGGATTCGGCGCCGCACGAAATCGACGTAGGGCTCCCCGGCCACGGCGGCGACCACTTCGCCGGCCAGCGTGGCCCCGAGGTTCGAGTACTTCCACCGGGTCTCGGTCCGGAGCGGGCGCTCCTGCAACGGCAGCCGCGCGCGGATCTCGTCGATGCTGGGGAACCGGCTGTCGGTGAAGTACGGGAACGCACCCTCGCGGGGCAGCCCCGACGTGTGGGTGAGCAGATGACGGATCGTGATGGTCCCGGCGTCCGTGGCCGCCGCCTTCATCTGGAACCACGGCAGGTGCGTGGCCAGCGGATCGTCCAGGTGGAGCCGGCCCGCGTCGCGGAGGATGAGGAGGGCGGTCGCGGTGAACAGCTTGGTGATGGAGCCGATGCGGTAGAGCGTGTCGGCGGTGGCCGGCTCGCGCCGCTCGACGTCGGCCCAGCCGAAGCCCCTCGACCAGACCAGGGCCTGGTCGTGCACGATTCCCATCGATAGGCCCGGCAGGTCGCGCGCGACGCGCTGGGCCTCGACCCACGCCTCGAGCAGGTCGATCGCCGCCCGGACGTCCGGATGCTCAGCGGGCGGATGCTCAGCGGGCGGGCGCTCGGTGGCCATCGGGCAAGATACTGGGACGGGACCCCTTCCCGGTCAAGGCCGGTGGCTGCTATGGTCTCTACCCTGAGCCCATCTCCGGAGAGGAGCCGCCCCCGTGCCGCCTCGCGAGGAAGTCATCACGGTAGGAGCAACGAAGGTGCAGGTGGTGATCGGAGGCCAGGGCGATCCCCTGGTCGTGCTGCACGGAGCCGGCGGCAACCGCGGCTGGCGCCGCTGGATGGCCACGGTGGGCGAGCGCTATACGGTCTACGCGCCCACCCATCCCGGCTTCGGCCGTTCCGACGCGGCCGACTGGATGGAGTCCATCGACGACCTGGCCCGCTTCTACCTCTGGTTCCTCGACGTGATGGGCCTCTCCAAGGTGCACCTGCTCGGTCACTCGATCGGCGGCTGGACCGCGGCCGAGCTGGCCACGATGCGCCCCGGGGTGATCGACCGCCTGGTGCTGGTGAGCCCCACCGGGCTCAAGCCCGACGAGGGCGAGATCCGCGACATCTTCTTCTACCCGCCGGACGAGCTTCTCAAGTTCAACGTGCACGACCCGGCCACCGTGCCGGAGTGGGCCGAGCTCTTCGGGCAGAAGCCCGGGCCGGCGGAGATCGAGATCGCGCTGCGCAACCGGGAGATGGCGGCCCGGCTCACGTGGAAGCCCTACATGTTCAACCCGCGGCTTCCCTACTTCCTCCCCCGCGTGCCGACCCCTACCCTGATCGTCTGGGGACGCGAGGACCAGATCGTTCCGGTCATCTGCGGCGAGCAGTACCGGCGGCTGCTGCCCAACGCGACCCTGCGGGTGCTCGAGCGCTGCGGTCACTCGCCCCTCATCGAGCAGCCGGACGTGTTCGCGAACCTCGTGCTGGACTTCCTCGGGAGGGCCTGACGTGAAGCTCCACTACTTCAGCGAGATGCCGCACCACGAATACCCCGACGCCGAGGGCGACAAGTACCCGTCGCTCCGCCTGGCCTTCCCGAACACGTTCTTCTCGCCGGAGATCGCCCAGCGCAACTACCAGCGCTATCTCGACGAGTACGACTTCGCCGACCAGGCCGGCTTCGACGGCCTCATGATCAACGAGCACCACTCGACGCCGTCGTGCGTCAACGTATCGGCCAACATGACCGCCGGCATCCTCGCGCGCACCACCAAGCGCGCGAAGCTCCTGATCCTCGGCAATATCCTGCCGATCCAGGAGAACCCGGTCCAGATGGCCGAGCAGATCGCGATGGCCGACCTGATCTCGGGCGGCCGCGTCCTGAGCGGCTTCGTGCGCGGCGTGGGCGTCGAGAGCTGGTGGGCCAACAGCAACCCGGTGCACAACCGCGAGCGCTTCGAGGAGTGCCACGACCTGATCATCAAGTGCTGGACCACGCCGGGCCCGTTCCGCTGGGAAGGCCGCCACTACCACTTCCGCCACGTGAACCCGTGGTGCCTGCCGCTGCAGAAGCCGCACCCGCCGATCTGGGTGCCGGGCACCGCGAGCCCGGAGACCGCGGTGTGGGCCGGGCGCATGGGCTATACCTACGTGCCGTTCCTCGTCTCCTTCGAGGTCGCCCGGGAGCTCTTCGACTTCTACCGGCAGGGCGCGGCGGAGGCCGGCCGCACCGTCACCCCGGACAAGCTCGGCTTCCTCATCTGCGCGGTCACCGCCGACACCAAGGCCAAGGCCCTCGAGGCCGGCCGGCACTTCGTGTGGCGGATGGGTCCGACGCTGCGCGGCCCGATCGAGTACTTCTCCCCGGTCGGCATGCGCTCGCGGGCGGCGAGCCAGTTCGCGCTCAAGGCGCGGTCGATCTCGCTCTCCAAGATGAGCTACGAGGAGCTGGTCGAGAACTACTACATCGTGGCGAGCACCCCCGACGAGGTGGCGGACCGCTTCGCCCGCGTGCAGAAGGAGCTGGGTATCGGCCACCTGCTCCTGGAGGCGCAGGAGTCGCGCATGGACCACCCGACCACCATGCGGTCCATCGAGCTCATGGGCAAGAGCGTCATCCCGGCGATGGCGGGGGTGTGATCGGCGCGCTAGACGCGCTCGAGGAAGCCGCGGTCCTCGACGAGGATGCAGCCGCTCTCCTCGGCGCGCCGGATGCTCTCGAGGTTGTCGTCGTCCTTTGCGAGGCGCTCGCGGTACTGCTCGTACGCAGCCAGGCTCGGGAAATCTATGAGGGCCAGGGCCTGGTTCGTCGGACCGGCGAACTTCGTCGGCAGCCAGTAGCCGACCACGAGCCCGCCGCACCGTGGGATGATCCGGCCCAGGGCCCGCGCGTACTGCTCGAAGTCGGACCGCTTCCGGGCGTCGATCGTGTAGCGGATGCTGAGCGTGATCATGGTCTGTCCTCCCAGCGCAGGTTGAACACCTTGGCCAGCTGCGCGCGCCCCAGCGGGGTGACCGCGACCGCGCGAGTCCCCCGCACGCGTCGTACCCAGCCGCGGTCGAGGGCCAGCTTCGCGAGCCCCGTGCCCACCGGGCCGGCCACGTGCGGGCGGCGCTCGGTCCAGTCGATGCACCGTCGTGCGGGCGCCTGCGCGCGCCGGGGGGCGACCTCGATGCCGAGCGCGCGCAGCGAGCGGGCCCCAGTCGGCGTGACGCGATAGCGGTGGCCGTCGTCCTCGAGCCAGCGCTGCGCGAGCAGCGCGTCGGCCAGGGCGACCCCCAGCCGCCCGGCCAGATGGCTGTAGCAGGTGCGCGCGCTCTTGATCCGCCGCGCGGCGTCGGCGGTGCCGTTCACGGGGGCCGGCTGCAGCGGGACGGGCGCGACGACCGAGAGCGCCTCGACGGCGTGGCCCACGTCGGCGCCGGCCAGCCGGTAGTAGCGCCAGCGCCCCTGCCGCTCGACGCGCAGGAGGCGGCCGGCGATGAGCTTGGCGAGGTGATTGCTGGCGGTCTGGGCGGAGATGCCGGCTCGGGAGGCCAGCTCACCCGCCGGTCGCGCTTCGCCTCCCGCCAGGGACAGGCACATGGCGGCGCGGGAGGGATCGGCCAGGAGGTTCGCCACGAACGCGATGTTGGGTTCGGTCACGAGCCCAAGCTTAGCGCGTTCGGTGCGTGGATGTTTCACCGCGCGCCGAAGACAAATATCAGCGCAGAGCCGGCGCTTCCTCGCAGTACTCCTCCCCGATCGGGTGCCCGGAGAGGTCCTTGATGGTCGGGGTCACGCCGCAGAGCGGGCAGGCCGGATCCCGCCGCAGCTTGACCTCGCGGAAGCGCATGCCGAGGGCGTCGTAGGTCAGGAGACGCCCGATCAGCGGGTCGCCGATGCCGAGGAGGAGCTTGACCGTCTCGGTGGCCTGCACCACGCCCACGATGCCGGGCAGCACGCCGAGCACGCCGGCTTCCGCGCAGGAGGGCACGAGGCCCGCCGGCGGCGGCGACGGATAGATGCAGCGGTAGCACGGGCCCTTGTTGGGCGCGAACACCGAGGCCATCCCCTCGAACTGGAAGATGGACCCGTGGACGTGCGGCTTGCCCGCCAGGTAGCAGGCGTCGTTGACCAGGTATCGCGTGCCGAAGTTGTCGGAGCCATCCACCACGACGTCGTACTCGCTCACGATGTCGAGCGCATTGTCCACGGTGATGCGCTCGGGCAGGCGGATGACGTTGACGTCGGGATTGAGCGCGGTGAGCGCCCGCGCGCCCGACTCGACCTTGGGCTTGCCGATGTCGGCCGTGGTATGGAGCACCTGGCGCTGGAGATTCGACACGTCCACCACGTCGGCGTCCATGAGGCCGATGGTGCCGACCCCGGCCGCGGCCAGGTAGAGCGCGGTGGGAGAGCCCAG
>DATFUK010000019.1:0-6058 GCA_035260865.1 Candidatus Methylomirabilota bacterium
CCGCCGATGCAGTACCCGCACCGCCCGCACGAGGGGATGTAGCTCGAGCACACGTGATCGCCCGCCTTCACGGTCTCCACGCCCGGCCCGATCTTCTCCACCACCCCGGCCGCCTCGTGCCCGAGCACCACCGGCAGCGGATGCGGATAGTCCCCGGTGATCACGTGCAGGTCGCTGTGGCAGACCCCGTTGGCCGCCCAGCGCACCAGCACCTCGTGCGGCCCGGGCTCCATCACCTCCACGTCCTCCACGACCACCGGCTTCTTCACCTCGTAGAGCACCGCCGCCGTCGCCCGCATGTCCGCCTCCGTTCTCTCTCCCTCTCCCCTTCGGGGAGAGGACAGGGTGAGGGGTGAGGCGCCGATTGTGAAAGACACGGGCGCGCATGGCAAGCGCCTTTGGTATGATCCTCGCGCCATGAACTTCGACTTCTCGGCCGACCAGAAATCGCTGCGGGAGCAGGCGCGGAAGTTCCTGGGCGAGCACGCCTCGTCCACCCGGGTCCGCCGCATCCTGGAGGGCGCCGCGCCCTACGACCGGGATCTCTGGAAGGGCATGGGCGAGATGGGCTGGCTGGGCACCGCCATCCCCGAGACCCACGGGGGCGCCGGCTTCGGCTACCTCGAGCTGTGCGTGATCGCGGAGGAGCTGGGCCGGAGCCTGGCCCCGACCCCGTTCGCCTCCACGATCTACCTGGCCGCGGAGGCCCTGCGGATCGCGGGCAGCGAGGCGCAGAAGAAACGCTGGCTGCCGCGCATCGCGCAGGGCGAGGCGATCGGCTGCCTGGCCCTGTCCGAGGGCGCGCAGGTGACGACGCCGGCCAACCTGGCCACGCGCGCCGACGGCACACGTCTCCACGGCGCCAAGGTCCCGGTCATGGACGGCGACGTGGCCGACTTCGCGGTCGTCCTCGCCGCCCAGGGCGCCGGCCGCGCCGGCCTCTACATCGCCGAGCTCGCCGGTCCCGGCGTCACCCGCGCGAGCCTCCCCACCGTGGATCCGACGCGCTCGCACGCCCGGATCGCGTTCGAGGGCGCGGCGGCCGAGCCCCTCGGCGCGGCCGGCCAGGGCTGGCCGCTGGTGGAGCGGCTGCTCGACCGCGCGGCGGTGCTGGTGGCCTTCGAGCAGCTCGGTGGCGCGCAGGCCGCGCTCGACATGGCGCGCGAGTACGCGATGGGCCGCTTCGCCTTCGGCCGCCAGATCGCCTCGTTCCAGGCGATCAAGCACAAGCTGGCCGACATGTACGTGGGCATCGAGCTCGCGCGGTCGAACGCCTACTACGGGGCCTGGGCGCTCTCGAAGGACGCGCCGGAGCTCGGGGTCGCCGCGGCGGCGGCGCGGGTGGCTGCGAGCGAGGCCTACTACCAGGCGGCCAAGGAGAACATCCAGGTGCACGGCGGCATGGGCTTCACCTGGGAGTTCGACTGCCACCTTCACTACCGGCGGGCCAAGCTCACCGGCCTCATGCTCGGCAGCGCCCGGCGCTGGAAGGAACTGCTCGTCACCCGGCTCGAGGCCGGGGCGGCCTAGGAGCGCAACGTGGACTTCGACGACACGCGGGAAGAAGCGGCGTTTCGCGCGGAGGTGCGGCAGTGGCTCGGCGCCCACGCGGAGCCCAAGCGCGGGGCCTTCGAGACCTGGCAGAGCCGCTACCCGGGACGCGAGGGCTGGGACGGGCTCGAGCGCGCGCAGGCCTTCCAGCGCAGCAAGGCGGAGGCCGGCTTCGCGGCGCTGCACTGGCCCGCCGAGTGGGGCGGCCGCGCGCTGCCCCCGATCTACCAGGTCATCTACTCGCAGGAGGAGTCGCGCTTCCTCGTTCCGCGCGGCTACTTCGAGATCGGCCTCGGCATGTGCATGCCGACGCTCTTCGCCTACGCCACCGACGAGCAGAAGCGGCGCTACGCCCCCGCGGCGCTCCGCGGCGACGAGGTCTGGTGCCAGCTCTTCTCGGAGCCGGGCGCCGGCTCCGACCTGGCCGGCCTGCGCACCCGCGCCCAGCGGGACGGCGACGACTGGGTGATCAACGGCCAGAAGATCTGGACCTCGGGCGCGCACTGGGCGGACTGGGCCATCCTGGTCGCGCGCAGCGATCCCAAGACCGCCAAGCACAAGGGCCTCACCTTCTTCTTCCTGTCCATGAAGTCGCCGGGCATCGAGACCCGCCGGATCAAGCAGATCTCGGGGGCGTCCCACTTCAACGAGGTCTACTTCACCGACGCGCGCATCCCGGACGGCCAGCGCCTCGGGGCGGTCGGCGCGGGCTGGGGCGTGGCCATCACCACGCTCATGAACGAGCGGCTCACCTCGGGCGACCTGCGCGGCCCCGACTTCGAGGAGATCTTCGGCCTGGCCCGCGCCACCCAGCTCGAGGACGGGCCCGCCATCGCCAACGCGGCGGTGCGCGAGCGGCTGGCCGACCTCTACGTGAAGACCCAGGGTGTGCGGCTCACGCGCTTCCGCACCATGACCGCGCTCTCGCGCGGGGAGACGCCCGGCCCCGAGAACTCCATCGGCAAGCTCGTCAACGCGCCCAAGGCGCAGGACATCGCCTCGTTCGCGATGGACCTCCTCGACATGGGCGGCGTGATCATGGACAAGGACGTGGCCCCCCTGCGCGCCGCCTTCCAGGAATCGCTGCTCTCCACCCCGGGCGGCCGCATCGCGGCGGGCACCGACGAGATCCTGCGCAACATCATCGCGGAGCGCGTGCTCGGCCTGCCCCAGGACGTGCGCGTGGACCGCGATCTGCCCTTCGACCAGCTCCCGACGAGCAGGTAGCTCGGAGGGAGGCGCCGGACAGGCGCCTAGCGCAGAGGCTCGTCCGGTCTCACCACGCGGACGTGAATGCGCACGTTGAACGGCACGGTCCGCCCTTCCAGGCCGCGGCCGCTCCCGCCGTACTGAAACTCGTCGGGGCCGGTGTAGCCAGCGGTCGGGGTGTAGACGACGATGTTCGGCTGGACGATCTCGAGCCGGCCCTGGGCCGGAGCCTGGTGGACCTCCAGGCGGCTGGTCGCGACGCGCTGGTCCGGGATGGTGAAGTTGACGACGCGGCACGCGCGCCCGTTGCGCACGGTCATGGTGCCGGTCGCCCCGCCGACCGCGGTGGCCCCGCGCCCGATGGACACGACGCACCGGTCACCCTGCGAGTCCTGGGCGAGCGCGGCCGGGCCCAGCGCAGCCGTCGCGAGCATCGCGGCGACGGCCACGCTCGGCTCGACCCGCACGGATCAGCTCGCGCTGGGAGGCTGCGCGATCACGTCCTCGTAGCGGTGGCGCTTGGTGATGAGCTTGGCATGGTGGAACACGTCGAGCGCGACCTCGAACGCGGGCCGGGTGATCTCGACGTGGGGTGTCCAGCAGCCGAGCTTCTGGTAGTAGCCGATCGTCGCGGCGAGCACGGCCGGGTCGATCTCGGGGAAGAACGAGGCTTCCGCCTTCGCGACCTCCGTCGCGGGGGTGGCCAGCAGCCAGGCGCGCGCCTTGCGGTAGGCGCGCATGAACCGCCGGGCCGCGTCGGTGCCGAGCCACGCGCGTGTCGCGGCCAGGCTCGAGAAGGCCACCGGCCCGATGGCCTGGCCGACCGAGGCCACGACGTGGCCGGCGCGATCGTGCTCGAGCTGCTGGGGCGCGGGTCCCTGCTGGTGGATATAGTCGCCCTCGCCCTTGCGGAAGGCGCCGTCCATCTGATCGCTCGGCACGTTCACCGCCTGGATGCTCGCGAAGTCGAGGCCGCGCTTGTGGCAGGCGTACTTGAACATCGCCATCGGCTGGCCGCCGTGGTCGACCAGGACGCGCTTGCCCTTGAGCTTGTCCCAGGTGAACGCGGGATCCGCCGCGCGGCCGGTCAGGAAAAAGCCGTCCATCTCGTTGATCTGGGCAAAGTGCACCGCGGGCGGGGCCTGACCCTTTTCGAGCGGCCCGAAGCCCTGGGAGGGCGCGGACTGGCACACGTGCACGGTGCCGGCGACGACCCCGTCGATGGCCGACTTGCCCAGCGGCGCGATGGAGTGCTTCGGCGCGAACCCCTCCTGCTGCAGGAAGCCGCCGGCGATCGTCGCGATCAGCGGGGAATAGAACGCGGAGAAGCGGGTGAACTGGACGCTGATCTCGTCGCTCATGACTCGCCTCCCGGGGGTATACTCGACGACACCATGGCCACCACCAAGCGCCCGACCGACGCCGATCTGAAGAGCCGTTTGACTCCGGAACAATACAACGTCACCCAGTGCAGCGCCACCGAGCCGCCGTTCCGGAACGAGTTCTGGAACCATCACGAGGCGGGCATCTACGTGGACGTGGTGACGGGAGAGCCGCTCTTCTCCTCGCTGCACAAGTTCGACTCCGGCACCGGCTGGCCGAGCTTCGATCGGCCGCTCGAGACCGAGACGGTCCGGGAGCACGGCGACAACTCCCACGGCATGCGCCGGGTCGAGGTTCGCTCCGCCGAGGGTGATTCGCACCTCGGGCACCTCTTCCCGGACGGCCCCGCGACGACCGGCCTGCGCTACTGCATCAACTCCGCGTCGCTGCGGTTCATCCCCGTCGCCAAGCTCGAGGAGGAAGGGTACGGCAAGTACCTGGCGCTCTTCGAGAAGGTGAAGCCGCGCCCCTAGGTCCGGTCGCGATGGCGACCCGGTTTCTCGCCGCCGCGCTCGTGGTCGGGATGCTGGCCGGTCCCGGCCTGGCCGCGGAGCTCGCGCGGGCGCCGACCGTCAAGGCTCCGAATCCGCCCGGTCCGCCGAAGGTCTCCGTCACCCTGCTCGGCGAGACCGCTTCCGTCGAGCCCGGCGCGTCCTTCTGGGTGGGCATCCGCCAGCGCATCGCGCCCGGCTGGCACACGTACTGGACCAACCCGGGCGATTCGGGCGAGCCGCCCACCGTGGACTGGGCGCTACCCGCGGGCTGGACGGCTGGCCCGCTGGTCTTCCCGCAGCCCGAGCGCATGCCGGTCGGCCCGCTGATGAGCTACGGGTACACCGACGAGGTCGTGCTCCTCACGCGGCTGACCTCGCCCGCGGGCTTGCCGACCGGCGGGCCGGTCACACTGCGCGGCCACGCTGCCTGGCTCGTCTGCGAGAAGATCTGCATCCCGGAAGAGGCCGACGTGAGCCTCACGATCCCGGTGGCCGCGGGCAAGCCCGCGCCGGGCACCGGCGCATCGGCCATCGAGCAGGCCCGGCGCGCCGTGCCCAGCCCGAGCCCCTGGCCCGCCTCGCTCCACGCGACGCCCGAGGCCGTGACGGTGTCGGTGGCCGCGCCCGGCCTGCGCTCGGATCGGATCGCCGAGGTCTTCTTCTTCCCGAGCCGCTGGGGCGTGATCGACCACGCGGCGCCGCAGGAGGTGACCATCGGGCGCGACGGGATCACGCTGCGCGCGGCGCGCGGGCTCCTGCCCGAAGGCCCGGCCGCCGACCTCGACGGAGTCCTGGTGATCCGCGAGCGGCTCGACCAGGGTCTGGTGAGCGAGGCCTTCGCCATCACGACGGTGGCCGGCTCGGGGCCGTCGCTATCGCTCCTCGCGGCGATCGGGCTGGCCCTGGCCGGCGGCCTCATCCTGAACCTCATGCCGTGCGTGCTACCCGTGCTTTCGATAAAGGCTCTGGCCCTCGTCGCCCACGGGGAGGGCTCGCCCGGCGTCACGCGCCGGCACGGCCTCGCGTATACCGCGGGAGTGCTCGTCTGCTTCGCCGGACTGGCGGGCGCGCTGCTCGCGCTGCGCGCTGGCGGCGCCCAGATCGGCTGGGGCTTCCAGCTGCAGTCCCCGCTGGTCGTCACGGTCCTGGCGTACGTGCTTTTCACGCTGGCGCTCAGCCTGTCCGGGCTCCTGGTCATCGGCGGGCGCCTGACCGGTGTGGGCCAGGGCCTCGTGGCCCGGCCGGGCTACGCTGGCTCCTTCTTCACCGGCGCCCTCGCCACCGTGGCCGCCACCCCGTGCACGGCGCCCTTCATGGGGGCGGCGATGGGTTTTGCGCTGACCCAGCCGCCCGCGGCCGCGCTCGTCGTGTTCGAGGCGCTGGGCCTCGGCCTGGCCCTGCCCTTCCTCACGCTGAGCCTG
>DATFUK010000020.1:0-9854 GCA_035260865.1 Candidatus Methylomirabilota bacterium
GTTCTCGCGCTCGGCGTCACCCAGTACGACCTGCCCGGCTGGCTGCTTCCGGTGGGCCTCATCGGCACCGGCGTTCTCCTGAAGGCCTGGGAGAGCCGCGCCTCCTCCTGACCCGCCTCTAGCGCAGCACCGTCTCCGCGATGCGGGTCAGCTCGCTCACCATCGCCGCCTCCGTCCTCGACGTGGCCGGCCGGATGATGACGCGGGTGGCGCCCGCATCGAGGAGCCGGCGCACCAGGTCCCGATCGGCCGGCTGCCCGTGCACCGAGATCGTGAGGGCGGCCGGATCGCGGCCGTTCTCCTTGGCGAGCCGGTCGAGGGTGGCGCGGCTCTCGCGCAGCTGATCCGGCGTCACCCGATTCGGCAGCCAGCCGTCTCCCCACGACGCCACGCGCTGGAGCACGTTCTTGGCGCCGCCACCCAGCAGCACCGGCGGGTGCGGTTTCTGGGCCGGCTTGGGATACGAGCGCACCGGCGGGAAGTCGTAGTACTTGCCGTGGAACTCGGCGTCGGTCTTCGTCCACAGCTCCTTCATGGCCAGGACCGACTCGCGCGTCTGCGTCCAGCGGTGATCGAAGTCGCCGCCCATGATCTGGGTCTCCTCGCGCAGCCACCCGGCCCCGATCCCGAAGAGGAAGCGCCCGCCACTGAACAGATCGAGCGTGGAGACCTCCTTGGCCAGCACCAGCGGATGCCGCTCCGGCACCAGCACGATGCCGGTGGCGAGCTTGATGCGGCTGGTCGTCCCCGAGGCGCGCGCGAGCGCCACGAAGGGATCCACGAAGTGCGAGTACTCCTCGGGGATCACCCCGTCCGGCGAGCCCGGGAACCGGCTCTCCGTGTGCACCGGGATGAACGGGTGCTCGGCGCACCAGAAGGACTCGAAGCCCAGCTCCTCGGCCTTGCGGGCCATGGCGCCGACGTCCACGAGATAGGCAGGCAGGGGCACCGAGACGCCGATGTTCATGACGCGGTCTCCTTGGTCGGGCTCAGTCGAAGATGATGCCGCCGTCCACGTTGAAGGACTGGCCGGTGATGTTGCGCGCGGCCGGCGAGGCCAGGAAGACCGCGAGGCCGGCGAGGTCGTCCGGCTGGTTCGCCCGGCCGAGCGGGATCACCGAGTCGCGCCGGCGCCTCATCTCCTCGACGGTCACGCCCTCGTCCCGGGCGCGTGTCGCCACGTTGGCCTCCGAGAGCGCGGTAACCGTGATGCCGGGGCAGATCGCGTTGACGTTGATATCGTGCCGGGCGAGCTGGAGCGCGGCGGTGCGGGTCAGCGAGATCACGCTGCCCTTGCTCGCCGCGTAGATCGCGTTCGACGTCCCCGCGTAGCCCTTGCCCGCGATCGACGCGATGTTGATGATGGTCCCGCTCCGCCGCGGGATCATCTCGCGGGCCACCCGCTGCAGGCAGAAGAAGACCCCCTTGGCGTTGACCCGCATGATGCGGTCCCAGTCCTGCTCGGTCAGATCCATGATGTAGGCGCGCCGGGTGACCCCGGCATTGTTCACCAGCACGTCGATCCGCCCGAACGTCTCCATCACGCGCGTGGCCATCCGGTCGATCGCGGCCAGGTCGCCCACGTCGGTATCGAGCGCCAGGCTCCGGGGGCCCAGCGCCGCGGCGGCGTCCGCGGTCACCTTGGCGGTGCCCCCGTCCACGTCCACCGCGACGACCTGGGCCCCGGCCCGGGCCAGGGCCAGCGCGGTGGCCTTCCCGATGCCGGTGCCGGCGCCGGTCACGATCGCGACGCGGCCGTCGAGGCTCATCGGCGCGCTCAGCGATCGAGCCAGGCGGTGATGAGCCGCCCGCCGTAGTCGTAGCCGAGGTTGGGGCCGTAGTTCTTGAGGGCTCCGTCCCATACCGCGATGTAGGTCCCGGTCGGAGCGTGGACGTAGTACTGCTGCTTGGCGAGATGCCGCTGGATGTCGTTGATGATGTCGCGGCGGGCCTTCACGTCCATGGCGCGCCGCTGCCGCACGAGCAGGTCGTCGAGCGCGGGGTCCTTCACGTGGCTGCGGTTGCGGGGCTCGCCGGTGAAGTACTGGCCGAACAGGAAGTTGTCCGGCTCGAGGAACGGGGTCAGGGGCCCGAACACCAGCGAGTCGAACTTCCCGAGCCGGCAGCTCGCCTGGTACGCGCCGTACTCCTTCTGGTCCAGCTTGGCGTCGATGCCCACCGACTTGAGGTGCTTGATCACGAGCTGGACGGTGTCCACCAGCACGGTGGAGCCGTACGAGTTGAAGCAGATGCTGGCCGGGAAGCCGTTCGGGTAGCCGGCGGCGGCGAGCAGCCGCTTGCCCTCCGCGGGGTCGTGCCGGTAGTAGCGGGCGCCCGCGCCGAGCTGGTCGATGGGCAGCGCCCAGTCGGTGAGCGCGGCGGCCATCGGCCCATTGACGACACCCTCGCCCTCGAGGGTCGCCTCGATGATCTCGCGCCGGTCGAGGGCCAGGGAGACGGCCCGGCGCACCCGCACGTCGCTCCACGGCTTCTGATCCGTCCGCATCGCGAGATCGTTCACCACGTTCGACGGGAACTCCAGCGTGCGGAGCGAGGGTCGCGTCTGGCGGAGCCGGTCCTTGATCGATACCCAGTCCGTCCGGTTGATCGCCCCCGGGAACTCCCAGCCGAGGTCGTAGCGGCCGGCGAGGAACGAGGCCATCCGCGAGGCGTTGTCCTCGTCCACCATCAGCTCGACCCGGTCGATGTACGGCAGGCCCGCCACGAAGTAGGCGGGGTTCCGTACGAGGGTGATGGACACGTTGGGCTTGTAGCTGTCGAGCATCCAGGGGCCGGTGCCGATCACCGCCTCGGGCTTCTTGAGGTCACCGAACTTCTCCACGCACTCCCGGGCCACGATGCCGCCGGCCATCGGGCTCGCCACCATGTCGAGGAACCACGCGAAGGGCTCCGCGAGCGTGAACCGGACGGTGTAGCGGTCGACCGCCTCGATCTTGGCGATCGAGCGGTACATCGAGGCGTTGCTGCCGGTCTCGGTGAGCATCCGCTCGAACGTGTACTTCACGTCCTCGGCGGTGAGCTCGCGCCCGTTCACCGGCGGCTTGGCGTGGAAGCGGACACCCCGGCGCAGCTTGAACACGTAGGTGGTGTCGGTCGGCTGCGTCCAGGACTCGGCCAGATCACCCTCGAGGACCAGCGAGCCGGGCCGCACGGTGGGGCCCGCCCGGTGCTTCAGGAGGCGGCTGTGGGTGAAGGAGATCACCACGTGCGTCTTGTAGGCGTGCACCATGCTCTGGTCGAAGTGCGGCGGATCCCAGGCCCGGATCGACAGGGTGCCGCCCCGTTTCGGAGCCTGGGGGGTCTGGGCGAGCGCGCCCGCGGGCGCGCCCGCGATGGCCGCGGCGGCAGTGGTGGCGGCGAGGAACTCTCGGCGAGTGAGCATGGGCTGACGGCCTCCCGGGCGCGTCGTTGGGCGCGGCACCCGATGCTCCACCGGACCGGGCGGCCCCGTCAAGCGCGATCGGCGGAGCGGCCCGAGGCGCGGGGGCGATCCCCGGCCAGATCGCGCGGCCCCAGCAACACGAAGGCCACCTGCCCCAGCAGCGCGATCACCGCGACGTGCAGGAAGGCGAGCCCCCAGCCCGTGGGTGACATGCCCCCGCTCAGATCGAGGATCCAGCCGATCACGATCGGCCCGACGGCCCCGCCCGCGTAGCCCGCCATCGAGTGCAGCGCCAGGGTGGCGCCGCGCCGATCGGGATCCGCGCTCCCGGCCGCGCCCGCGGTGAGCGAGGAGGAGTCGAGCCAGATCAACAGACCATAGAGGAGCACGAGGGCCGCGGCCACCGTGTACGAGCGGGCGCCGAGGAACCCGATGCCGGCCGCGCAGACCACGCACGCGGTCATGGCCAGGCGCACGAGACGGGGCCGGCCGAGGCGAATGGCGGCTTCGTTGCCGGCGACGCTGGCCCAGGTGCCGACGAGCCCCATCGTCGTCGCGACCGCGGTGGGCCCGATCCACGGGCTACCGCCGCCCGTCGACGCCGCGACGTAGGCCAGGAACGCGACCGCCCAGCCGCGCAGGGCGTTCATCTCCCACGTGTGCGCACAGTAGGCGGCCGCGTAGGCCATCGCCGAGCGGTTGCGGAGCACCGGTCGGAAATCGAAGAGTGCCCCCGAGGCCGCGGGGGCCGGGCGGCGCTCCCGTGCCGGCGCCCAGACGAACACGATCAGCCAGCCGACCATCGCGGCGACCGCGGCCGCCGCGAAGGCGCCGCGCCAGCCGAGCCACCGGCCGATCGTGCCCGCGAACACGAAGGAGATCGCGCCCGCGATGCCGATGCTCGCGGCGTGCCCGGCCACCGCGCGCGACATGAGGACGGGCTCCACCCGGTCGGCCAGCAGCTTGAGACCGGTCATGTAGGTGCCCGCCCAGCCCACACCGGCAAGTGCGCGGGCCGCCGCGGCGCCCCACGGGCCGTCGACGAGGACGGCGAAGCCCAGGTGGCTCGCCACCGTCAGGGCCACGCCGCTCAGGTACACCGCGCGCGCGTCCACGCGGTCGGTGAGCGTGACCAGGATCGGCACCGAGACCGTGTACGCGGCGTAGAAGACCCCGGTGATCCAGCCCGCCTCCCGGTTGGTGAGCTGCCACTCGGCCAGGAAGCCGGGTAGCAGCGCCGGCCATGAGTAGGCCCCGATCTGGGCGCACACCTGGGCGGCGCAGACGCAGGCGACGAGGCGTGCGGGGGTCACCGGCCCCGGAGCCAGTCGGTCAACCGGTCCTGGATCTGGTCCCGCACCCGGCGGAAGACCGCGAGTCGCTCCTCCTCGGTCCCGGCCGCACGCGACGGATCGGGGAATGACCAGTGCAGCCGCGTCACCGGGCCGGGGACCCAGGGACACCGCTCGTTCGCGTCGTCGCAAACCGTGATGAGGTAGTCCCAGCCCTCGGAGGCGACGTCCGCGTAGAGCTTCGACGCATGCGCGCCGAGGTCGACGCCGCGCTCGGCCATCACGCGGATCGCCAGCGGGTTGACCGACGTCTTCTCCGTCCCCGCGCTCCCGGCCTCGAAGCGGTCGCCCGCCAGCCCGCGGAGGAAGCCCTCGGCCATCTGGCTCCGGGCCGAGTTGTGCGTGCAGAGGAAGAGGACGCGCGGCCGGCCCATGTCAGAGCAGCCGCTCCACGATCACGCAGTCGCGCCACTCCCCGTCGAGCTTGCCGTGCCGCTGATAGACGCCGACCACCCGAAAGCCGCACCGCTCGTGCAGGCGCAGGCTCGCGGTGTTCTCGGGAAAGATCCGGGACACGATCTTCCAGAAGCCGCGCTCGGCATAGGCCCGGCACAGCGCGTCCAGTGCCGCCCGGCCCGCGCCGGTGCCCCTCGCGGCCCGCGCCACGTAGACCGAGTGTTCGGCGACGCCCGCGTAGGCGGGACGGCTCCGGTAGGCGCCCGCGCCCGCGTACGCGATCACCTGCCCGTCCCGCTCCGCGACCATCGTCGGAAACCGGTCGCCCTTCTCCGCGAGCTGCTGCGCGATCTGGGCCACCGTGCGCGGCTCGGTCTCGAAGGTCGCGACGCGGTCGGCGATCCCCTCGTTGTAGATGGCGGCGATGGCCGCGGCGTCGGCGGCGACCGCCAGTCGCGTGCCGAGCGCGCTCATCGGGCCACCGCCGAGGCCGCCGCCCGACGCAGCCTGGGGCCGTGAAGGGCCGCCGCCGCCGGCGTCCGGTGCAGGAGCACCACCGACACCACCGCACCCACGCCCGCGATGCCCAGGCTCAGGAACGCCCAGCCCCACGCCCCGGCCGAGCGGACGCCATACCAGTCGAGGATCGCACCGAACACCAGCGGCGCGGCGGCACCCGCACCGTAGCCCAGCAGGGAGCGCAGCGCCAAGGCGGCTCCCCGGTAGGCCGGGGCCACCACCTCGGTGATCGCGGTCGAGTAGATCGGCGAGTCCCCGAGGGCGGCGAACCCGTAGAGCAACCCCACCGCCACGATCAGGACCAGCGAGGCCCCGAGCATCCATCCGAAGGTCAGCGAGCACGCCGCACTGACCGTCGCCATCACGAAGATCACCGGGGTCCGCCCGAAGCGGTCCGCGAAGACGCCGGCCAGCAGGGCCGCCAGCATTCCCGTCACGTGGAACAGCGCGGTCATGTAGGCACCGAGTCCCGCCCCGCGCGTCAGCTCCGATCCGGCGGCCACGAAGCAGGCCGCCAGGAATGTCGGCGTCCACGCCCACATGCCGAGCAGCTCCCAGGAGTGCAACGTGTAGCCGGCGATGACGAGCATCGCGGGCCGGTTCCTCAGGACCTCGCCCGCGAAGCGCTGGCCTCCGGCGCGGGGAGTCACGATGTTGGCGCTCGCCCGCACCGCGATCCAGGACACGCCGGCCCCCGCGACCGGCCCCAGGGCCAGCAACCAGAAGGCGAGCGCGTACCCGCCGCGCGGGATCGCCAAGCCGGTCAGCGTCAGCGCCAGCGCGAGTCCCAGCGAGTGGCCCGCCAGATACATCCCCATCGCCCGCCCGCGGCGCTCGACCGGCACGTTCTCCGCCACGAGCAGGATGCCGGTGGTGTAGGTGCCGCCCAGGGCGAGCGCGAGCAGCGTATAGAGCCCGAGGCCCGACCAGTAGTCACGCGCGAACATCGCGAACGCGACCGACATCACCGCCGACACCACCGTCCCGACCACGAAGACACGCCGGGCGCCCACGCGGTCCGCGAGCGCCGAGCACCCCATCAGCGAGACCGCGTACGCGACCTGGAACGCGGCCGCGATGCTGCCCGCCGCGGTGCCGGAGAGCCGCCACTCGTGCTGCAGGACGGGCAGCGTCGCCGCGAAGGCGATGTAGACCATGTAGGCACCGACCCGCGAGACGCAGATGGCGAGCAGCCATGCGGGACCGCCCGGTGCGAACAGGCTCATCCGCGCTCGGCCAGGAGCCAGTAGAACAGCCCGGTCGCGGCCGCCGCGCCGAGCAGCTGCGCCAGGATGAACCCGGGCGCGTCCGCGGGGCGGATCCCCGCGAACGTGTCGCTGGCCGAGCGCGCCAGGGTGACCGCGGGATTGGCGAACGACGTCGACGCGGTGAACCAGTACGCGGCGGTGATGTACCCGGCGACCGCGAAGGGCACCATCATCGGGGAGGGCCCGCGGGCGCAGCCCCAGATGACCGCCAGCAACCCGAACGTCGCGACGAACTCGCTGAACATCTGGGCGGGGCCGGAGCGGACGTGCTGCGACGCGAAGAACAACGGCAGCTCGAACATCACGTGGGCGGCGGCCACTCCCGCGAAGGCGCCGACGACCTGCCCCACCAGGTACGGCGGCACGTCCGACCACGCGAGGCCACCCTGGACCGCGTCGGCCAGCGTGACCGCCGGGTTGAAGTGGGCGCCCGAGATCGGCCCGAAGGTCAGGATCAACGCCACCAGGGCCGCGCCGGTCGCGATCGTGTTGGCGAGCAGGGCGACCGCGACATTGCCGCCCGCGAGTCGCTCACCCATGATCCCGGATCCGACCACCGCGGCGAGAAGCATCGCCGTCCCCACCGCCTCCGCGGCCAGGCGCCGGCCGAGGCTGGCGCGTTCGGCGACCGGAGACACGCTACGCGGGCTTCCGGGCTCGAACGAACGCGCTCATGAACTTGTCCCCCACCTGCGGAGCGATGGCGTCGACGTCGAGCCCCGCGCCGGCCAGAAAGTCCCGCGCCTCCTCAACGTGATAGACCCGAGTCGGCTCCAGGCCGATCTCCTCGAAACCGGCCGCGGCGAGCTTGTCCCGGTACTCTCGCTCCTCCAGCGCGCCGGCCACGCAGCCGATCCAGAGCTCGACACTCCGCCGGATCTCCGCGGGCACCCCGCCCCGCACCACCACGTCGGATACCGCCAGCCGGCCGCCCGGCTTCAGCACCCGGAACGCCTCGGCCAGGACACGATCCTTGTCGGCCGAGAGATTGATCACACAGTTGGAGATCACGACGTCCACCGAGTTCCCGGGCAGCGGAATCTGCTCGATCTCCCCCTTGAGGAATTCCACGTTGGTCGCGCCCGCCTTTCGCTGATTCTCGCGGGCGAGGGCCAGCATCTCGTCGGTCATGTCGAGGCCGTAGGCCTTGCCGGTCGGTCCGACCCGGCCGGCGGACAGGAGCACGTCGATCCCGCCGCCCGAGCCGAGATCGAGAACGGTCTCGCCCGGCCGGAGCTCGGCCAGCGCCGTCGGGTTCCCGCAGCCGAGGGAAGCGGCTCTGGCTCCGGCGGGCAACGCGGACGTCTCACTGTCCGGGTAGATCCCGGAGGTGATCGGATCGCACTCCCCGCGAGAGGACGCGGAGCCGCAGCCGGACGTGCCATCGGAGGCGATCACCCGGAGGGCGGCCCGCGCGTACTTGTCCTTCACGATGCCCTTGATGTCGTCGCTCATGGCTCAGCCCCTCACGACGCGCAGCACGAGCCGCCCTTGGCCAGCGTCAACCCGCCGTGCCCGGGCGACACCGTCTCGCTCTCGAGGTCGTAATTGAGGTGGTAAACCTCCCACTCCACGCCGTCCGGGTCCTGGACCCAGAACTTGTCCTGGTTCGCGTGGCAGCAGTCGACGCCCATCTCCTCGCGCACCGGGAGGCCGGCCGTCTTGACCCTCGCCAGCTGATCCATCACGGTCCCCACCGCGTCCACCTGCACGCCGACGTGATCGATCGTTCCCGCGCCCGCCGTCCCGCCGCCCGAGAGGGCCAGGTTGACGGGAGCCCATTCGGGCAGGAACTTGACGTACCCGGCCTTGACCTTGACCGGCCCCGCTCCGAGGAACTTCTCGTAGAACTCGCGGCTCTTGGCCAGATCCGACACGTGCAGGTGGAGATGGACTCTCGCGCTCATGGGTTCCTCCTCTAGCAGCAGGCGGTGAGCAGGCGCACCAGCGCGGTCACCGCGTCCCGCTTCACGGAATAGTAGACGTACCGCTCTTCCTTGCGACTCTCGACGAGGCCGGCCCGCCGGAGCAGATCCAGGTGGTGCGACAGGGTCGGCCCCGGGATCTCCACCTCGGCCTGGATCTCGCCCACCGACATCTCCCGACCCGCGCGCACCAGGAAGAAGAAGACCTGGAGCCGGCTGAGGTGGGCCAGGGCCTTGAACGCTTCCGCGTGCTCGTCGCTCGCCTCGAGCTGGGCCAGCGGCAGTCGTGCGATGGTCTTCATACTTCGAGATATATCGAAATATGGAACCGAAGTCAAGCCCGGGCGCGGAGCGGAGCCGGACGCCCCGGCCGGGGCGTCAGTTCACGCGGCGGGTGCGCCCGGACCAGTAGGGCTCGCGGAGCTTGAACTTCTGGAGCTTGCCGGTGGCGGTGCGGACGAGCGCGTCGCGGATCTCCACCGAGGTCGGGCACTTGTAGTGGGTCATGCGGCTCCGGCAATGGTCCATCAGGTCCCGCTCGGTGCAGCTCGCGCCCGGGCGCAGGACCACGAGGGCCTTGATCGTCTCGCCCCACTTCTCGTCCGGGACGCCGATGACCGCGACCTCGGCCACCGCGGGATGCTGGAACAGGCAGTCCTCGACCTCGATGGACGACACGTTCTCGCCCCCCGTGATGATCACGTCCTTCTTGCGGTCGCTGATCGCGATGAACGCGTCGTCGGTGTAGCCGCCGTCGCCGGTGTGGAACCAGCCGTCCACGATGGCCTTGGCCGTCTCGTCGGGCTGGTTCCAGTACCCCTCGAAGACGTGGTTGGAGCGAGCGAGCACCTCGCCCTCGGCGTCCACACTCATGCGCACACCCACCGCGGGCACGCCCGCCCGGCCCAGGCGCTGCGCGCGCTCGACCGGATCGAGCCCGTCCCACTCGGCGGGGGCGCGGTTGATGGTCAGGAGCGGCGAGGTCTCGGTG
>DATFUK010000021.1:0-2104 GCA_035260865.1 Candidatus Methylomirabilota bacterium
GCGATGAGCAGGTCGCTGGGCCCGCCCACCTGCTGGAGCTGATCGGCGATCACGGTGGCTTCCTCGCCGCCCGCGCGGACCGTCACGCCGCCCGGCTGCGCCCAGGCCGAGCCGGCGAGGAGAACCAGGGAGACGGCGGCCGAGAGGAAGAGGGCGAGCAGGATCGGTGGGACGCCGCGCGCGAGCCCGCTAGGGCCGGGCATCGAGCGGACGGAGCATCGGGGAGCCGACATGAGTGCCCATGCTAGCAGCGGGCTCCGGCCGTGAAAAGGACATCCTGCCTGTCGCCGGCGGCGGCCAGGACGTCGCCGATCAGCGAGAGCGAGCCGGCCACGCACACGATCCCTCGCGGATCGGCGGCGGTGGCGGTCGCGAGCGCGTCCTTCGGGGACGGCGCGACGTCTACCCGCAAGCCCGGCGGCAGCAGGGCCCGCAGCGCGTCCGGCGCGGCGGCCCGCGGATTGGCGGAGGCGGTGAGGACGACCCGGGCGGCCAGGGGCCGGAGGGCGGCCAGGATGCCGCCCGCGTCCTTGTCGGCGAGGACGCCGATCACGAAGGTGACGAGCCGCCCCGGAAAATACGCGCGCAGCGACGCGGCCAGCGCCCGGGCCCCCGCCGGGTTGTGGGCCCCGTCGAGGATGACGAGCGGGTCGCGCCGGAAGATCTGAAAGCGCCCGGGCCAGCGAGCGCCCCCCAGGCCGGCGCGGATCGCGCCCTCGTCGGCCCCCAGCTCCCGCGCGGCCGCCGCCGCGAGCAGGGCGTTGCCGGGCTGGTAGACCCCCAGCAGCCCGCAGGCCACATCGGAGATCCGCCAGTCCGGCCCCTCCAGATCGAGGCGCTGCGCCTCGAGGGTGAAGCCGAGCGGGGTAACGCGCAGGTCGCGCCCCTCCAGGGAGAGCGGCACCCGGGCCTCCGTGGCGCGGCGGGTGATCACGACCTCCGCCTCGGGATCCTGCCGCGCCGAGAAGGCCACGCCGGTCCGGATGATCGCGGCCTTCTCGGCCGCGATCAGGGTCAAGGTGTCGCCCAGCTCGTGCTGGTGGTCGTAGTCGATGGGCCCGAGGACGACCACCCGCGGCTTGCCCACCGTGGTGGCGTCGAGCCGGCCCCCCAGGCCCACCTCGAGGACCGCCACGTCTACCCGCTCGCGGCAGAAGTGGTCGAGCGCGAGCGCGGTGCCCGCCTCGAAGACGGTGAGGTCGAGTCGGGTGATGAGCGTGCCGAGCGCGTCCACCCCGTCCACGAAATCGGATTCGGAGATCGGCCGGCCGTCCACCCGGATGCGCTCGCGGTAGTGGGCGAGGTGCGGCGAGGTGTAGAGGCCGACGCGCCGGCCCGCGGCCTGGAGGATGGCGGCGAGCATCGCCGAGATGGAGCCCTTGCCGTTGGTGCCGCCCACCTGGGCAATCGTGAAGGCCTGCTCGGGCCGCCCGATCGCGTCCAGCATCGCCTCGATACGCTCGAGGCCGGGGCGCATGCCCGCCCGCTCCCCGCCGCGCAGCGCGAGGATGCGGGCCACCGCCTCCGCGTACGTCATGGAGCGGGGGTGGAGGCGCGACCGCTGAAGAAGGCGAGGATGCGTCGGAGCGTGGCCCGCAGCTCCCGCCGCTCCACGACCAGGTCGAGCTGGCCGTGCTCGAGCAGGAACTCCGAGCGCTGGAACCCGTCGGGCAGCGGCTGGCGGATGGTCTCCGCGATCACGCGCGGCCCCGCGAAGCCGATGAGCGCGCGCGGCTCGGCCAGGATGAGATCGCCGAGCATCGCGAAGCTGGCGGTCACCCCGCCGGTGGTGGGATCGGTGAGGAGCGAGATGTAGGGAATCCGCTCGGCGTCGAGGCGCTGCAGCGCGGCCGACGTCTTGGCCATCTGCATGAGCGAGAGGATGCCCTCCTGCATCCGCGCGCCGCCCGAGGCGGAGATGATGAGGAGCGGGATGCGCTTCTGCAGGGCCAGCTCGATGGTGCGGGTGAGTTTCTCGCCCACCACCGACGCCATGCTGCCGCCCAGGAACGCGAACTCGAAGACCGCGATGGCCACCGGGTAGCCGCCGATGCGGGCGGTGCCGGTGATCACCGCCTCGCCCGCGTCGGTCTTGCCGCGCGCG
>DATFUK010000022.1:0-4302 GCA_035260865.1 Candidatus Methylomirabilota bacterium
CCTCGCTCGGTCACGCCGCGTATTTCGGCGTCGCGGCCTACGCCGTCGCCATCCTCACCACCGAGCGCCAGAGCGGATTCGTGGTTTGCCTGATCGCCGGGGTCGTCTTCGCCGCCGTGGCCGCCGCGCTCTTCGGCCTCATCGCCATCCGCGCCACCGGCACCTACTTCCTGATGATCACGCTGGCGCTCGGCATGGTGATCTGGGGGCTCGCCTATCGCTGGGTGTCGCTCACCAAGGGCGACAACGGCATCGCGGGGATCCCGCGGCCGACCCTGCTCGGCATCGAGCTGAGCGCGCCGGTGCGCGGGGGCGTACGTCACGTCGCGCCCGAAGAGGGCGATGCGGCCCGAGCTGAGCGGCATCGCGCCCGCGATGAGGTTGAAGAGCGTGGTCTTCCCCGCGCCGTTGGGGCCGATGAGCGCGCGACGCTCGCCCGAGCGGACGGTCAGCGTCACGCGGTCCACCGCCTGCAGGCCGCCGAAGGCGCGGCAGACGTCGTCGAGGCGAAGGGCGAGGTCCACTACCGGCCGGCTCCTTGTGGTCAGCGGCGCCGTCCGCGCAGGGCGCCGACGATGCCGGACGGGGCGAAGAGGATGACGCCGATGTAGACGCCGCCCAGGATGAGCAGCCAGCGCTTGGTGTACACGCTCACGAAGTTCTTGAGGAAGACGATGACGCCGGCGCCGAGCGCGGGACCGATCAGGGTGCCGGAGCCGCCGAGCGCCACCATCAGGAGCGTCTCCACCGAGGTCACGAGCTGCACGTCATTGGGGCTCACGAAGCCGTTGTAATAGGCCCAGAGCGTGCCCGAGAAGCCGCCGAACACGCCCGAGAGCACGAAGGCGGCGTACTTGTGCAGCCACACGTTGTATCCGAGGGCCTGCATGCGCCCCTCGCTGCCGCGGATGCCCCGCAGCCCCAGGCCGAACGGCGAGATCACCAGCAGGCCCATCAGCGCCCAGGCCAGCGCGGCGCACACCAGGCAGAAGTAGTAGAACGGCACGGGCGCGCTCAGCTCGAGGCCGAGGAAGGCCGGCCGCGGGATCCCCGCGATGCCGTTGTCGCCCTTGGTGAGCGACACCCAGCGGTACGCCAGCCCCCAGATCACCATGCCGAGCGCCAGCGTGATCATGAGGAAGTAGGTGCCGGTGGCGCGGATGGCGAACAGCCCGAAGACGGCCGCGGTCACGGTGGCCAGCGCCACGCCGGCGGCGAGGCAGGCGAGCAGCCCCATCTGGTGCTCGGTGGTCATGATGGCGACCACGTAGGCGCCCACCCCGAAGTAGGCGGCGTGGCCGAGCGAGGAGAGGCCGGTGTAGCCGAGCAGCACGTCGAGGCTCATGGCCAGGATGGCGACGATCAGCGCCTGGGTGAGCACGGTGAGCGGATAGGCCGGCAGCCAGGGGCCGATCAGCGCGAGGGCCACGATCACCACCGCGGCGAGCAGCGCGCGGCGCGCGATCATGCGCGGCTCATCCGCGGCCGAAGAGGCCGGTCGGCCGGATGGCCAGGATGATCGCCATCGGGGCGAAGAGCGTGAAGTAGGACAGCTCGGGGAAGAGCGCCTTGCCGAAGTTGTCGAGCAGGCCGACGAGCAGACTCCCCGCCACCGCGCCGGGCAGGCTGCCGAGCCCGCCGACGATCACCACCACGAAGGCGTACGGCAGCACCTCGAAGTCCGCCCCCGGGTACACGCCGAGGAAGCCGCCGCCGATCACCCCGCCCAGCGCGGCCAGCGCCGCGCCGAGCCCGAAGACGAACAGCGAGACGCGCGGCACGTTGATGCCCACGCCCCCGGCCATCTCGGCGTCGTCCACCGCGGCGCGGATCATCGCGCCCACCCGGGTGCGGTCCATCGCGAGCCAGAGCGCCAGCCCCACCACCACCGCCACCACCACGATGAAGATCCGGAAGATCGGGAACACCGCGCCGCCCAGGCGCACCGTCCCGGTCAGCAGCTTCGGGATCGGCACCGTGTAGGGGTCCCCGCCCCAGATCAGCAGGGCCAGATCCTGGAAGATCAGCGCGAAGCCGATCGTCATCAGCACCTGGCCGAGCGTCTCGCCGCGCAGCCGGCGCAGGAAGAAGCGCTCCATGCCCATGCCGACCAGCGCGATGGCCACCGCGCCGGCCAGGCACGCGAGCGCGAAGCTCTGCGTGCGCAGCGCCACCGTGAGCCCGACGTAGCCGCCCAGCATGAAGTAGGAGCCGTGCGCCAGATTGACGATGCGCATGACGCCGAAGATGAGCGAGAGGCCGCTGGCCAGCAGGAAGAGGAGCGCGCCGTAGGAGAGCCCGTTGAACGACTGCGCGATCCAGAACTCGGCGCTCACGCCCCGAGCCCGATCCTAGCGGAGGCGCAGCAGCCGGGCGGCGTTCCCGCGAACCACCTTGGCCTGGTCGGCCCGCGAGAGCTTGACGCCTTTGTCGAGGATGATGTCGAGCGGCCGGTCGTAGCCCATGTCGAAGCAGAAATCGGTGCCGAGCATCACCCGGTCCGCGCCGACGGTGTCGATGAGATACCGCAGGGCGCCCGGATCGTGGCTGATGGTGTCGTAGGTGAACCGGCGCAGGTACTCCTTCACCGGCTTCTTCGCCGCCTTGTTCGCCTCCGGCCGCACCTTCTGCCCGCGCTGCAGGCGCCCCCACACCAGCGGGAACGTGCCCCCCGCGTGCGGCAGGATCACCTGCAGCTTCGGCAGCCGATCCAGCACGCCCCCGAAGATGAGGTGGGCCGCCGCGATCCCGGTGTCATACGGGTTGCCGAGCAGGTTTGTCAGGTAGTAGGGCTTGAGCCGCTCCGCCCCGTTGACGTTGAACGGGTGGAGCCCCACCGGCAACCCCAGCTCCTGGCAGCGCTGGAACACCGGGAAGAACTCGGGATCGTCCAGGTCCCGCCCGTTGACGTTGGTGCCCATGTAGACCGCGCGCACGCCGGGCAGCTTGGCGGCCCGGTCCAGCTCGGCCAGGGCGAGCGTGGTGTCCTGCATCGGCAGCGTGGCGCAGACCACGAAGCGGTCGGGATAGGCGGTGTGCGCCTCGCTGGCCCCGTCGTTCCACTCCCGCGCCAGCCGCCGGCCGAGCTGGCCCTGCGCCCAGTAGACCATCGGCGCGGTGAGCGAGAGGGCCTGGACGGCCACGCCCTGCTTGTTCATGGAGGCCACACGCTTCGCCAGGTCGTAGTAGCGCGCCTCCAGCGGCGGGGTGCGCTGGCCCTTCACGTCGATCGCGGGGCCGGCCAGGCTCGAGCGGTCGATGCTGCCGCCGGAGAGAGCGCCGCCGTCCTCGATGGCGCGCAGGAAGCGCTCGGGGAAGAAGTGCGCGTGGACGTCGATGCCCTGGGGCGCTGCCACGGGCGGGATTCTACTATAGACAGCCAGGGGGCGTAGTCGACGAATCCGGCCGGGTGGGCTGATCGTAAGCCTGGATATAGGAGGCTCTCACCATGGCCGGTACCATCCGGGTGACCTCGTCGGGCGCGATCAAGCGGCCGCTGGAGGAGGTCCGGGAGCAGTTCGCCGACACGGCCTACCATGCGGCGGCGCGCGTGCACTCCGGCGTCCGCTTCACCGTGGTCGCCCAGGACGAGCGCCAGTGCCGGTACCGTCAGGAGGTCACCCTGCTCGGCATGCGCCAGGCGGACGACCTGCTGAACACGTGGCTCCCGGATGGCAGCCTGCAGTCCGAGGCTGTCGGGGGCACGAACCGGGGCCTGCGTGTGCTCTACCGATTCTCGGGAAATGGGAACCTCGCCGTGGTCTACGTCACCTTCGAGATCCCAGCCCGCGGCGTGAAGCGGTTGATCGCTCCTCTCTTCCGGGCGGTGGCGCAGCGGGCGCTGCGGAGGGCCTTCGAGGAAGACCGCCGGGATCTGGAGAGCGGCGCGTACGCGCGCTATCGTGCCCGCGGCGCGGACGCCGCCTAGTCCGTCGTCCGGTACTGGCTCGGCGGCACCAGGCGGTACTTGAGCGGGTCCGACTTCACCAGCGAGTCGGCGTAGTCGCGGTCGAAGTTGGCGCGGGCGCCCGACTGGTTATTCTCGAGCACCTCGAGGCCGCGCATGTAGTAGCTGAAGCCCTTGTTGGCGCGGTCGTAGGCGTCGCTCTGCCCGCGCGCGGCCGAGCGCAGGATCTCCCCGGTCTGGCGCATCTTGATGGCCGCGTCTTGCAGGCGGTCGCGCAGCATCTGCTGGTTGAGCGACCACGAGCGCCAGACGTTCAGCATCAGCGTGAAGTCGCGCTGGAAGACGCCGTCGGGCGCGGCCACCGTGGAGTAGTAGTAGGCCCAGGAGTTGTTGTC
>DATFUK010000023.1:0-4564 GCA_035260865.1 Candidatus Methylomirabilota bacterium
CCGGAGCGATAGCGGCACCTGGGGACTCCCGGGCGGCGCCATCGACCCCGGCGAGGAGCCCGCCGAGGCTCTCGTCCGCGAGATCCGCGAGGAGACGGCGCTCGAGATCGTGCCCGAGCGGATCGTCGGCGTCTACAGCGGCCCCGAGTTCGTGGTGCGCTACCCGAACGGCGACGAGGCCGCGATCCTGAGCATCACCTTCGCGTGCCGGCCGGTCGCGGGCGAGGCGCGCGTCAACGACGACGAGTCGCTCGAGATCCGATACTTCGCGCCCGACGCGCTGCCCGCGATGCCGCCGCGGCACCGGATGCGGATCGAAGACGCCCTGCGGAACGATCTTCGCGCCCGCTTCCGCTAGGGCGCGCCTACCCCTTCAACAGCTCCTCGGCGACGCGCTTGACGTCGCCCGCGTCCACCTGCCCCTTGTGGGTCTTCATGATGTCGCCGACCAGGCGGCCCGCCTGCTTGGGGTCGCTGATGCCGAGAGTCGCGATGCGCTCCTTGACGAGCGCGCGCACCCCCGCGTCGTCCATCGTCTTGGGCAGGTAGCGCTCGCAGAACCCGATCTCGAAACGGAGTTGGGCGGCCTGCCCGGCGCCGCGCTCTCCGAGCTTGTCGTACTCGGCCACCGCCTTCTGCAGGAGCTTGCGGTAGGCCCCGATCACGTCGAGCACGAGGGCGTCGTCGACCTCGCCCGCGAAGCCCTTGGCGGTGCGGCGCTCCTGAACCTTGGTCTTGAGCATGCGCACCACGTCCGCGGTCCGGCTGTCCTTGGCCTTGATGGCCTGGGTGAGTGTGTCGTTCAGCGTCTGCTCGAGTGCCATGGGCGTCCTCTCGACTACGGGCTAGGTGAGCCAGTCGGCCAGCTCGGTGAGGCTGGCGAGCTCGCGGTCCGGCCGCGGCTCGCCGCGGGTCTCCCCCGCGCGATTGATCCAGGCCACCGGCACGCCCAGGCGCTTGCACGGCGTCACGTCGTGGAAGTGGCTCCGGGCCGCGTGCAGCCACCGGCGGCCGCCGATACGCTCGCGCGCGTTGGTGAAGTGCCCATCTCCCGGTTTGTAGGAGCCCACCTGCTGGGCGGTGACGATGAGATCGATGGGGACCGTGAAGTGCCGGCGCGTGCCCGCGAGGAGATCGTCGTCCACGTTGGAGAGGATGCCGACCTGGTAGCCCGCCTTGAAGAGCCGCTCGAGCGCCGCGTTGGTGTCCGCGAACGGAATCCAGAACGGCAGGCTCTCGGCCAGGAATCCCGCGCGCGCCTCGGGCAGCGCCCAGCCGAGCTCCCGCGCCACCCGCCGCGCGCTCTCGGTGAGCACCTCGCGATAGCTCCGGTACGCCTCGGCCTCCACCACCGGCTCGATGCGCTCGTAGGCCGCGAGCACGGTGTGCGGATCGAGCCGGCTACCGGTCCCCACCACCGCGCGCATGAACGCGCCCGCGATGCCGGTCTCCCAGTCGATGAGGGTGCCGTAGCAGTCGAAGGTGATGATGTCGTACGGCCGCGCCGCGCTCATCGGGCGGCGGGGACCTCGTCGAGCGCGGTGTAGATCGGACGCCGGCTCGCCCGGAAGAGGGCGGCCTCGTCGCCGGGCCCCCGCGAGTGACCCGCGCGAAACATGGCGAGCGCGACGCGGTTCATCTCGGCCAGGTTCCGGGCGCGCGCCTCCGCGGTCGCGGCGCCGGAGCGATAGGGTCCGGAGACCATGATCCACATCGGCGCGGCTCGCTCAGACGCTGGGCCGCTTCTGGGCCCACGGCCGCGCCTGCTCGAAGGCGGCCGAGGCCTGCAGCACCTGGAGATCGGCCAGGCGGCGGCCCACGATCTGCAGCCCCACCGGCATGCCCGAGGCGGTGAAGCCCGCGGGCACGGTGGCCGCGGGCTGCCCGGTGAAGTTGAATGGATAGCTGAAGCCGGCCCACGGGAACCAGTCCCACTTGTGCTGCGGGAAGCCCACCGGGTTGAGGCGGCCCACCTCGAAGGCGGGCACCGAGACCGTCGGGGTCAGCAAGAGGTCGTAGGCGACGAAGGACGCGCGCACCGCGTCGCAGTAGGCGTGCTTGCGCGCCCGCATCGCCACGTAGGCCTCCGCGCTGTAGCGGCGCCCGTCCTCGATGGCCGCGACCAGCCCCGGATCCATGCGGGAGCCGAACTCGCCGAGGTACTGGGCGTAGTTGCCCGCGTAGTGCGCGTTCCACATGAGATGGATCATCTCGCGCGTGTCCGGCCAGCTCACCTTCACGTCCTCGACCGCACAGCCCAGCTCCTGGAAGGCGCGCGCCGCGCGCTGCGCGACCTGGCCGACCTCCGGATCCACCTGCAGGCCTCCCAGATCGAGGCTCCACCCCACGCGCAGGCCCTTGACGCCGTCGCGCAGGCGGCCCACGTAGTCGGCGGGCGCCGCGTCGAGCGACTGGCGGTCCCAGTCGTCGGGGCCGGCCATCACGCCCAGCATCAGCGCGGCGTCCGCCACCGTGCGCGTCATCGGCCCGGTGTGCGAGACGCTGTCGGTGTTCGAGATCGGCCACATCGGCACCCGGCCGAACGTCGGCTTGAAACCGTAGATCCCGCAGAACGCCGACGGGACCCGGATGGAGCCGGCGCCGTCCGAGCCCTGGTGGAGCGGCCCGAGCCCCGCCCCCGCGGCCGCGCCCGCCCCCGCGCTCGACCCGCCCGAGGTCATGCCGAGGTTCCACGGGTTGCGCGTGATGCCGGTGAGCGGGCTGTCGCCGAGCGCCTTCCAGCCGAACTCCGGCGTGGTGGTCTTGCCGGTGATGACGGCCCCGGCCTCGACGAGGCGGCGCACGTAGGGCGCGTCCACGTCGCCCACGCGGGAGGCGAAGATGTGCGAGCCGAAGCGGGCCGGCACGCCCTTCACCAGGACCAGGTCCTTGATCGAGACCGGGATGCCGTGCAGCGGGCCGAGCCGCCCGCCCTTCATCACCGCCTCCTCGGCCGCACGCGCGGCGGCGAGCGCCGCGTCCGCGGTCACCGTGCCGAACGCGTTGATCTTCGGGTTCACCTGGTCGATGCGCTCGAGGACGGCCCGGGTCAGCTCCACCGGCGACAGCGCCTTCGACCGGATCTGGGGGATGAGCTCGGTTGCGGGGGTGTAGGCGAGATCGGTCGCGGTCATGGGGCCTCCGGTGCGGAGTGGTCTATTTCCGGCGGAGATGGTAGCACGGTCAGCCGCGGCGCGGCGGCAGCGCCACCCGCACACCACTGACCCGGCCGAAGCGCGCGACGAGCCGCTCGCCGAACGCGGAAGCGTCCAGCGGGCTCAGCACGGTGTCCCCGCCCGCGCGTGCCGCCGCCACGCGCACCAGTCCTCGCATGCACGCGGCCGCCTCGAAATACGGCAGCCGCGCCCGATCGAGCGGGCGCCGCTTGCGGTACACCGCCAGGTAGCGCGCGACGAGGATGCGGCGGCCCGCGGCCAGGAGCGGACGCAGCGCGGCGGGCACCGGGAACAGGGCGACCGGGGTCTGGGTGAGGATGACGCGCGTCGAGGCCACGTCGTACTCCGGCGGGGCCACCACCATGTTGGGCCAGTCGAGCACCGCGGTCACCCGCTCGTCCACCGCGAGCACGTTCTGCGGATGGAAGTCGCCGTGACAGATCACGCGCTGGCCCGACGCGCCGGGCGCGCGGCCGAGGAGCCAGCGCATCCCGTCCGCGAGCCCGTCGAGCCCGCCCACCTGGATGCGCCGATCGAGCGACGCCAGATGCCCCTCGAAGCTGACCGTGTCGCGGTCGAAGCCCCAGCCGGCCGCCCGGCCTTCGTCGTCCAGCGCGCGGAGCACCGGCTCGGGGTTGAGCGCGTGCAGCCGCGCGTGCGTCGCCGCGAGCGTCCAGGCCACCCCCGGCCGGCGCGCGTCCAGGAGCGGGCGGCCCGCGGCCCGCTCCATCACGAGGAAGCCCGCCCCGAGCGGCGCGCGGTCGACGTAAGCGGCGAGCACCCGCGGCACCGGATAGCCGAGCCCGGCGAGCGCGTTCTGGGTGGCGCGCTCCCGGAGGGCGCGCGCCGGATCGTGGGCCGGGCTGAGCACGCGCAGGATCAGCGGGCCCGCCCACTCCGCGGGACCGCCCGCGAGGCGGAAGCCGAAGATCTGCGTGTCGTACCCGCCGCTGATCGGAGCGGGCGGCTCGGCGTAGGCGAGAGCGGGGGCGTGGAGCTCGCGGCGGAGGTGGGCGAGGAGCGCGGGGGCCACGTCCGTCGTGGCCGTTAACGTACGCTCCTCACCTCAGGAGGAAGGGGGAGAGGCGGGTGAGGATGAACGCGTAGTCGAAGGCGATCTCGCGGAGGTAGTCGTAGCGGCCGGAGGCGCCGCCGTGGCCGGCCTCCATGTTGATCTTGAACACGGGCGGGACGACCGCGGTGCCGATCGCGCGCAGGCGCGCCACGTACTTCGCGGGCTCCCAGTACATCACCTGGCTGTCGTTGAGCGAGGTCTTGATGAACAGCGCCGGGTAGGGCCGCGCGTCCAGGTTGGTGTAGGGGCAGTAGCTCTTCATGTACTCGTACTGCTCGCGGATCTTCGGGTTGCCCCACTCCTCGAACTCGCC
>DATFUK010000024.1:0-9114 GCA_035260865.1 Candidatus Methylomirabilota bacterium
GCAAGTGGACGAGTCGGGATCGGCGTCCACACCGGCGGCGCGCGCCCCGCCCGGTGCTACGCTGATCAGGCTCATGGACGTCGGCCCGCTCCTCGTCGGCATCGCGTGCGCCGCCGCCCTCGTGACCGGCTTCCTGCGCAACGCGGTGGGCGGGGGCATCGGTCTCGCGCTCACGCCGGTCCTGACGATCGTCCTGCCGCCTCAGCCGGTGCTCGCGATGATCGGCCTGCTCCTCCTCCTGAGCGACCCCATCTCACTCTGGCTCTACTGGCGGCGCTGGGACGGCGCCGAGGCGCGCCGGCTCATCCCCACGATGCTCGTCGGCATCGTGCTGGGGGGCTGGCTGGTCGCCGGCCTCTCCGCGACGGCGCTGCGGCAGGCCATCGGCGCGGCCGCTCTCCTCTTCGGGTCGGCGCAGCTCGCGCTCACGCTGCGCGGTGCGCCCTCGTCCGCCGCGCCGACCTCGCCGCCGGTGGCCATGGGCGTCGGGCTGGTGGCGGGCGTGGCCTCCACCGTGGCGCATTCGGGCGGCGTGGTGCTCGGACTCTACCTGGTCGGCCGGCCGCTCAGCAGCGCGGGGGTGGTGGCCACGGGCACCTTGGCCTATGCCATCTCCGACGTGGTGAAGGTCGGCACGTACGCCGCGATCGGCTGGGTGACGCCGCCGCTCCTGCTCGCCACGGTCGCGGCGACGCCGTTCCTCTACTTCGGGAGCTGGCTCGGATACCGGCTCAACACCCGCCTGCCGCGGCGGGCGTTCGCGCTGACGCTCATCGTCATTGCCCTCGCGGGCGCGCTTCGTCTCCTGCTGAGCTGAAGCGTGTTGGGAGCGCCGCGGGCGGATCTACAGCCGCGCCATCACGCGGTCTGCGAAGTCCTCGATCACGCGGTATTGCCGGTTGAGGGGCGGGTAGAGCATGATCTGGCTCAGCCCCTGGCTCGCGAGCTCCTGGAGCCGCTCCACGATGCGCTCGGGCGCCCCGGTGAGGCAGGTGGCCTCGATCAGCTCGGGCGTGAGAAAGCGTGCCTCGTCCGGATCGACGAAGCTGTAGTGGCTGCCGTGCAGGCGCTGGTGCCGGATCTCGGGCGGCGCCTCGTTGAGCCAGTCGAGATAGCGCTTCCAGACCGGGCGCGCATAGGCGGGCGGCTCCGCTCCGGTCTCCAGGTGGTGCGCGACCAGGTAGTGCAGCCCCGTGATCACCGCGGCGCCGCACTCCGCGATGATCCGATCGGAGTTGGTCGCCTCGCCGGCCTGGAGCAGCGCCACGTTCACCATCGCCGCGGTGTGGAAGTCGGCGGGCAGCGCGCGTCCGGCCTTCTGGGCCCCGCGGCGCACGTTGGCGAGCATCTCCGGCACGGTGCCGCCGCGCGGGAGCCCCGAGATGAGGCCGTCGCCCAGCTCGCCGGCCAGAGCCTGCGCTTTCGGGCCGAAGGCCGCGATGTAGACCGGAATCGGGTGCTCGAGGTCGATGAAGCGGTGCTCGCGCATCTGGAAGCGGATGGGATGCGTCTCGCCGTTCAGCGTGTAGTCGATCTCCTCGCCGCGGAGCAGGGCGCGGACGGTCTGCACGTACTCCTTGAACGGGCCGAGGCGCATCGGCTTCTGGCCGAGCGTGCGCATCGCGGTGTGGCCGGTGCCGAGCCCGATGAAGCAGCGCCCGGGGGCGAGGCGATTGATGGTGGCGATGCCGTTGGCCGCGACCGGGGCGAGCCGGAGCCCGGGCACGTTGACGCCGGTGCCCAGGCGCATGTGGCGCGTCTGCTGGGCGGCCAGGGCCAGCACCGCCCAGCAGTTCGACCGGATCATCTGGCTGTCGGTGACCCAGCAGTGCGTGTAGCCGAGGTTCTCGGCGTGGGTGATGTAGCCGATCTCGTCGATCTTGGCGTGAACGATGCCGAAGTCCATGGAGGGCGCTGGAGCTACCTGTCCAGCCACACCTCCTGCATGCGGCCGTAGTTGTAGAGCGCGTTGTGCGGGACCAGGTTCCTCACGTACGGGTACTGGGCGAAGTACTCCTTGCGCCAGCCCAGCATCGGCCGCGCCACCTCGGCCTCCAGCGTGCGCTGGATGTCCGCGACCATCTTGAGCCGCTTGGTCCGGTCGAGCTCCTGCGACTGCGCCTCGATCTGGCGGTCCATCGTCTCGCTGCAGTAGTCGGTGTAGTTGCGGGACGAGCCACACTTGTAGTTCTCGACCAGATAGGCGTCGGGGTCGTCGAAGCCGCCCGCGGTCAGGTTGGCCGCGATCTGGAACTCCCGCCGGGCCAGCGCGGGGAACCACGCGGAGGTGTCGAGCTGCTTGATGGTGGCCTCGATCCCCACCAGCCGGAGCTGGTCCACCGCGTAGGAGGCCAGATCCACGTAGATGGGCGAGGTGCGGGTGGCCATCTCGAGGCGCAGCGTCTTGCCCGGGCCATAGCCCGCCTCCGCGAGCAGGCGCTTGGCCTCCGCCTTGTCGCGGGCCGGGTCGCGATAGCCGGCCAGGTTGCGCAGATCCGGCTCGCCCAGGCCCCAGAAGCCCATCGGCCTGGGCATCAGGGCGGCCCCGATGACCGCGCCGTCCTGACGGACGCTCTTGACGTAGGAGCGCCGGTCGAGCGCGAGGTTGACCGCGCGGCGCACCAGCGCGTTGTCGAAGGGCGCGCGCTTGTGGTTCAGCAGCACGTTGTCGCTGCCGTTCTGGCCGATCTCGGTGATGACCAGTGCCGGGGTCACGCTCTTGGCGGTGTCGGCCATCGCCTTCGTCATCTCGAGCGGCACGAACGCGTCGAGCCGGCCAGCCTGCAGCGCGGCCAGCCGGGTGCCCCGCTCGCGGATGATCGTGTAGCGGATGCCGTCCAGGTAGGGCCGGTCGGGGACGAAGTAGTCCGGGTTGCGCTCCAGCTCCACCAGCTGGCCGCGCAGCCACTCCTTCTGACGAAACGGCCCGGTGCCGACGCACTTCTGCCGCAGCTCATTCAGCGGCACGTGAGCCGGGAGCACCGGGGAGTAGCCGGAGGCGAGCATCAGCAGGAGCGAGGGCTGAGGCCGCTTCAGGTGGAAGACCACCGTGTAGGGCTCCGGCGCCTCGATCGAGGCGACGTTGGTCCACCACTCCTTCCGGGCGCTGAGGCGGAAGCGCGCCGTCGTCTCCGGGGCCTCGCGGGCCACGTCGAAGGTGTACTTGACGTCGGCGGCGGTGAACGGCTTGCCGTCGTGCCACTTCACGTTCTTGCGGAGGAAGAACACCAGGTTCTTGTAGTTGTCCTGCCACGACCAGCGCTCGGCCAGCTCGGGGATGACGGTGTCCACGCCCTCCTGACCCTTGAGCGGGTCGAAGAAGACCAGGTTCGAGTAGCACGGCGACATCGGCCAGGTGTTCGACACGGTGGCCGACTCGTGGATGATCAGGCCCGGCGGATCCTCGATCAGCACCGTGTTGAGGATGCCGCCCCGCTTGGGCTTGGCTCCCTGGGCCGCGGCGGTGGAGCCGAGGAGCGAGACCGCGGCCACCAGGACGACCAGGCCGAGGACGAAGGGCGGGCGCGAGCGTCGCGACATGAAGGTCTCCATGGGGCGGGGCGAGGGCTAGTGCATCACGAGGCCACCGGTGACGTTGATGGCCTGGCCGGTCATGTAGGACGACTTGCTGGAGGCGAGGAAGCCCACGAGGTTGGCCACGTCCTCCGCCGTTTCGATGCGCCCCAGCGGGATCTGCTCCACGCGCTGCTTGAGGTATTCGCCCGGCTTGAGGCCGAAGAGCTTCTCGCCCGCCTCCCGGTCGATCTGGAAGATCATGTCGGTCTCCACGATGCCGGGGCACACGCAGTTGGCGCGGATGCCGTCGGCCGCGTGGGCCAGGGCCAGGCTCTTGGTCATGCTGATCACCGCGGCCTTGGTGATGCCGTAGACCAGCGAGGTCTTGAGCCCGATCTTGCCGGCCATGGAGGCCAGGCTGATGATGTTGCCGCGCTTCGCTTTCACCATCTGGCGGAGCACCGCCTGGCTCGCGAAGAAGACCCCCTTGGCGTTGACCGCGAGCAGGCGGTCCCAGTCGTCCTCGGTCACGTCGACGGTGTGGGCCGAGCGGTGGATGCCCGCGTTGTTCACCAGGATGTCGATGCGCCCGAACTCGGCCACGGTGCGGTCGGCCATCGCCTCCAGATCGGGCAGGTGGGTGACGTCGGTGCGCAGGGCGAGCGCGCGGCGCCCGAGCTTGCGCACCTCGTCCGCGGTGCGCTGGCCCGTCGCCTCGTCCATCTCGGCCACCACGACGTCGGCCCCCATGCCCGCTAGCTCCAGCGCGATGGCGCGGCCGATGTTGCGTCCCGCGCCGGTGACGATCGCGGCCTGGCCCCGCAGCTCCATTTGGATACCGCCCATCTCAGCAGCACCCGCCCGCGATGCCCGGCCGGCGCTGGATCAGCTCGAGACGCACGTCGTCCGGGGCCTGGATGAAGCAGATGCGGGGGCCGCCGGGGACCTCGATCGGCCCCTCCAGCAGCTTCGCGCCCAGCCCCTCGAGGCGCGCGATGTCGGCCTCGAGGCTATCGGAGTCGAAGCCGAAGTGTTCGAGGCCGTGGTGCGCCTTGGCGTCGCCCGCGCCCAGCTTCTCGTTGGTGCGCGCGCCCGAGATGTTCACTGGGGTGCCGTCCTCGCTCTGGCAGCGGACGAAGCGGTCGCCGAAGACCCGCGTCTCGTCGGACACGATCTTGAACGCGAAGGCCTTCACGTACCAGTCGGCGGTCTTGCGGGGGTCGGAGGCCTTCAGGTGGATGTGGTTGATCCGGTAGGGCATGGCGGTGTCCTTTCGGCTGAGGTATCGTCGGTGCCGCGCAGCGCTCGGTGCCGCGCTAGAGAATAGTAGGACCCGCCCGCCGGTTCAAGGACCGGTGCGTTCAACAGGAGCGACTCATGGACATCGGCTGCCATCTTCCCAACCAGGGCCCCCTGGCCAACGGGGAGGCGCTCACGCGCTTCTGCCGCGAGGCCGAGCAGCGGAAGGTCGCCTCGCTGTGGGTCAGCGATCACGTCATCTTCCCGCGCACCGCCACCGGCAGCTACCCGGGCGGGCGCTTCCCGCATCCGCCGGACCGGCCCTATCTCGAGCCGGTGACGGTCCTGGCCGCGGCCGCGGTGTCCACGACGCGCGCGCGCCTCGGCGCCTCGGTGTTCATCCTCGGGCACCGCCATCCGGTGGTGATGGCCAAGATGCTCACCAGCATCGACGCGCTCTCCGGCGGCCGGCTGATCTGCGGCGTGGGCGTCGGCTGGTGGAAGGAGGAGCTCGAGATCCTCGGCGTGCCCTTCCACGCGCGGGGCCGCCACGGCGATGAGATCCTGCGCGCGTTCAAGGCGCTGTGGACCGAGGAGAACCCGCGCCTCGACGGCGAGTTCTTCCGCTTCCGCGAGCTCGGCTTCGCGCCCAAGCCGGTGCAGAAGCCGCACCCGCCGATCTGGGTGGGCGGCGACAGCCCGGGCGCGTTCCGCCGCGTGGTCACGCTGGGCGACGGCTGGCACGCGACGTCGAAGGACCCCGCGCAGCTCCGCGAGGGCCTGGGGCGCCTGGGCAAGGTCGCCGATCAGCACAAGCGCGACATGAAGACGATCCAGATCTCGGTGCGCTACAGCCTGCCCGACACCCTGATCGCGGGCGGGCCCCAGCAGGCCATCGACGAGCTCGCCGGCTACAAGCGCCTCGGCCTGAGCCACGTCCTGATCGACTTCCGCCGCGACGACCTCGCTCGGATGCTCGAGCTGCTCGAGCTGGTGACGAGCACGATCCGACCCGCGGTGGAGAAGGCCTAGGCTGGGGTCAGGTCTTGAATTGCGACATTTCCGCCGCGGGCTGAGTCACCTGGCGGGCTGAAAATGTCGCAATTCAAGACCTGACCCCATTTACTGGCGGCGGCGGAGCATCTGCTGGAGGCTCTGGCGGGTGAGGCCGAGGCGCTCGGCGGCCTGGGTCTTGGAGCCGCACTCGCGCAGCGCGTCCTCGATCATCTGCCGCTTGAGCGCCTCCACCGCCTCGTTGAGTGTGCGCACCGCCGGCGCCTGCGCGGCCCCGGCCGCGATCCGCTCCGAGAGGTGCGCGGGCCCCAGCGGCTGCCCGTCCTCCGCGAGCGCGACCGCGCGCTCCAGCTCGTTCTCGAGCTCGCGCACGTTGCCGGGCCACGGGTAGCCGCGCAGGAGCCGCAGGGCCTCGGCGCCCACCGCCGGCACCGCGCGCCGCGCGTGCCGGCAGGCCTGGCGGAGGAAGTGCTCGGCCAGCGCGGGCACGTCCTCGGCCCGCTCGCGCAGGGGCGGCAGGCGGATCGGGAACACGTTGAGGCGATAGTAGAGGTCGCGCCGGAAGCGGCCCGCCGCCACCTCGGCCTCGAGGTCCGCATTGGTCGCGGTGATCAGGCGCACGTCGACCTGACGGGTCGTGCTGCCTCCGACCCGCCGGATCTCGCCCTCCTGGAGCACGCGAAGGAGGCGGAGCTGCATCGCGGGGGACGTCTCGCCGACCTCGTCGAGGAAGATCGTCCCGCCGTGGGCCTCCTCGAAGAGGCCCTTGCGCTCGCCGGTGGCGCCGGTGAAGGCGCCCCGCGTGTGGCCGAACAGCTCGGACTCGAGCAGCGAGTCGGGCAGGGCGCCGCAGCTCTGGGCCACGAAAGGTTTTGCGCGGCGGGGCCCGTTGGCGTGGATCAGGTGGGCGAAGAGCTCCTTGCCGGTGCCGGTCTCGCCGAGCAGCAGCACGGTGGTATCGCCGTCCAGCACCTTGCCGGCCAGCTCGACCGCGCCGCGCAGGCCGCTGGCCGCGCCGACCAGCGCGTCGAACGACGGCGGCTTCTCGCGTCCCGCCGCCGCCTCGCGACGGAGCGTGTTGTAGGCCAGCTCGAGCTCGTCGCGGAGCCGGCCGTTCTCGCGGGAGAGGTGCCAGCGCTCCGCCGCGCGGCGCACCACGACGAGGAGCCCGTTCGGATCCCACGGCTTCGGCACGAAGTGGTAGATCCGCCCGGTGTTGATCGCTTCCATCAGGCTATCCACGTCGGTGAAGGCGGTGAGCACGATGCGCACCGCGTCGGGGGTGTGCTCCTGGCTGCGGCGCAGCAGCTCCACTCCGGTCATGCCCGGCATGCGGTGGTCGGTGACGATCACCGCCACGTCCGGCTCGGCGGCGAGCCGCGCGAGGGCCTCCTCGCCGTGGTTGGCCCGGACCACCCGGAACTCGGCGGCGAGGATCGCTTCCAGCGCGTCGAGCACGCGGGGCTCGTCGTCCACGATCAGGATCGTCGTCTCGTCCACCGGTCTCCTTGAGGGGGCTCCGCTCACCGCGGTGCCGGGGCTGCGTCCGCCGGCTCCCGGAGCCCGCATACCTCGTAGAGCATCTGCCGCTGCCGGATGCCCTTGAGCCGCGGCCGGCCGAGCTCGCGACCGCGGACCAGGTGGTCCACCTGGTGAAAGGTCGCCTCCTCCACGATGATATGCGCGTCGAAGAGGCGTGTCATCCGCTGGATGCGCGAGGCCGCGATCATCGCCCGGCCCACCACGATCAGCTCGCGCCGGCGGTCCGAGCCGATCGTGCCCGCCATGACCGGCCCCGAGCTGATGCCCACCCCGATGTCGAAGGTGGGCCGGCCGTCGGCGGCCCAGCGCTCGGTGAGCCGGCGGACCGCGGCGACCATGTCGGTGGCGGCCCGCACCGCCCGCACCGCCACGTCCGGGCCGGCCTCGGGCACCCCGAAGAGCGCGACGATCTCGTCGCCGACGAGCTGCTCCACCGTGCCGTGGTGGCGGAAGATCACGTCGATCATCTCGGTGAAGTACTCGTCGAGGAGGCCGATCACCACCGGGGCCGGCGCGGACTCGGTGAGCCGGGTGAAGCCGCGAATGTCGGCGAAGAGGACGGTAGCCTCGCGCCAGTCGCCGGTCGCGGGCAGGAGATCGGGGTTCGCGATCGCGAGGTCGACGAGCCGGGGCGACACGTAGCGCTGCAGCTGCGCGCGCACCGAAGTCTCGCGCACCAGGTCGCCCTGGGTATCCCGCAGGTGGGTCAGGGTCCGCTCGAGCTCGGCGTTCTTGGCCGCGAGGTCGTGCACCAGCCGCTCGCGCTCGCTCCGCAGCCGGTGGTGCTCGACCGCGCGGCCGACCAGGTGGCGGAGCTCCTTGGGATCCCACGGCTTGAGGAGGAAGTGGTACACCCCGGCCGCGTTGATCGACTCCATCAGCGCGTCCAGATCGGTGAACGCGGTGAGGAGGATGCGAACCGCGTCGGGCGCGATCTCCCGGCCGCGGGTCAGGAGCTCGGTACCGGTCATCCCGGGCATGCGCTGGTCGCTCACCACCACCGCCACGTCCTCCCGGCCCAGCAGCTCGAGCGCCGCGTCCGGACGGTCGGCCCGGAGCACGCGGTGTTCCATCGCGAGCAAGGCCTCGAGCGCGTCGAGCACGCGCGGCTCGTCGTCGACGAGCAGGACGGTAGCCGGCATCATGCGCTCGGAGCCGCCGCGCGGCTCGTCGGCAGGCGGATGGTGAAGACCGCGCCCCCGCCCGCCGGGCTCTCGGCCCGGATCTCGCCGCGGTGCTTGGTGACGATCTCGTAGCTGATCGAGAGGCCGAGGCCGGTGCCCTCGCCGACCGGCTTGGTGGTGAAGAACGGGTCGAAGACGCGGCCCATCACCCCGGCCGGGATGCCGGGACCGGTGTCGGCGATGCGAATCACCGCGGTGTCACCTTCGGCGCGCGTGGCGATCGTGATGGCGCCGGGGCCGACGATGGACTGGGCCGCGTTCGCGAGGATGTTGAGGAACACCTGGTCGATCTGCGAGCGCACGCACTCCACCGGTCCGAGCTCGCCGTAGTCCCGGACCACCGCGATCCGGTCTTTCACGAGGTGGTTCAGCAGGGTCAGGCTCGACTCCAGGTCCTCGTGCAGGTCGACGGCCTGCCAGACGTCGTCCGGGGTGCGCGCGAACACGCGCAGGTCGCCGACGATCTTGCGGGTGCGATCGGCCCCCTCGCGGATCCCCGCGAGCATCGAGTCGAGGTACTTGAGCGCATAGTCCACCTGCAGCTCGCGGCGCCGCGCCTCGATCCGGTCGCGGTCCGCCGTGCCGATGTCGGCGTCCTGGTAGGTCTCGAGCATGCTCC